>JABDKF010000090.1 GCA_013003155.1 Woeseia sp.
GTGTAAAATTAACAGTGTGAAATTTTTGTTGTGAAATTTGTCAATCAACTGTTGTAAGGTTTCACCTGTGCCTATGGCGGGAAGCCAGGAACAACCCTCTGGGATCGCCGAAGCACACAAGTAACAGCTGAGAGCCTGACGGCAATGGATTGTCGCCAGGAAATTCATTCGTCGCTTTTGCTAGCGTGTTAGGAGAATTACCCATGTCGATTTATTCACAGGACATCGCCGCTGCAGCTAACCTGGTCGCCCAACACGGCAGTTCGTGGGATGCCATCAGTCCGGAATACGTAGCGCGCATGAAAGCCCAGAACCGCTTTCAGACCGGCCTGGAAATCGCGAAGTACACTGCGAAGATCATGCGTGACGATATGGCGAGTTACGACAGCGACAACTCGAAGTACACACAGTCGCTGGGCTGTTGGCACGGCTTCATTGGCCAGCAGAAAATGATCTCAATCAAAAAGCATTTCAATAACACGAAAGGCCGCTACCTCTACCTGTCCGGCTGGATGGTTGCGGCTTTGCGCTCGGAATTCGGTCCGCTGCCTGACCAGTCGATGCACGAAAAAACCTCCGTTGCAGACCTTATTGAAGAGCTTTACACGTTCCTGCGCCAGGCCGACTCACGCGAGCTCGGCGGCTTGTTCCGCGAGCTTGACGAGGCCCGCGAATCAGGAAATGCCGTAAAAGAACAGGACGCCAAGAACAAAATTGACAACTTTCAAACTCACGTTGTGCCGATTATCGCTGACATCGATGCCGGATTTGGCAACGCGGAAGCAACCTACCTGCTGGCAAAAAAGATGATCGAAGCAGGGGCCTGCTGTATCCAGATCGAGAACCAGGTATCCGATGAGAAGCAATGTGGTCACCAGGATGGCAAGGTCACGGTTCCCCACGATGATTTTCTCGCAAAGATCCGCGCGGTGCGTTACGCGTTTCTTGAGCTTGGTGTGGACGATGGTCTTATCGTCGCCCGGACCGATTCACTGGGTGCAGGACTGACCAAGCAGATAGCCGTCACCAAAGAGCCTGGCGATCTTGGAGACCAGTACAACTCGTTCCTCGATGCCGAGGAAATAAGACCCGAAGATATGCAGAATGGGGATGTCGTGCTGAACCGTTCCGGTAAGTTGCTCCGGCCGAAACGACTGCCGAGCAACCTGTTCCAGTTCCGAAGTGGCACAGGAGAAGACCGCGTCGTTCTGGACTGCATCACTTCTCTACAGCACGGTGCTGATCTGCTGTGGATCGAAACCGAGAAGCCACACATCGGACAGATCGGTGCGATGGTTAAACGGATTCGCGAGGTCGTGCCGAACGCGAAGCTTGTCTACAACAACAGCCCTTCGTTTAACTGGACGCTGAATTTCCGTCAGCAGGTATTTGACGCCTGGACCGAAGAAGGCAAAGACGTTTCGGGCTATGAGCGAAACCAGTTGATGAGCGCCGAATATGACGACACGGAATTGTCCGCAGTTGCTGATGAAAAAATCCGTACCTTCCAGGCCGACGCTGCAAGAGAGGCAGGCATCTTCCACCACCTGATTACCTTGCCGACCTACCACACGGCTGCACTATCAACCGACAACCTGGCAAAAGACTATTTCGGCGAAATGGGCATGCTGGGCTACGTTGCCGGAGTACAGCGCAAGGAAATTCGCCAGGGTATTGCCTGCGTCAAACACCAGAACATGTCCGGTTCCGATATTGGCGACGATCACAAGGAATATTTTTCTGGTGACGCAGCCCTTAAGGCATCAGGCAAAGACAACACGATGAATCAGTTCTCCTGATCGCATATCACAAGGCAAGAAAGGAGGGGTGCAAATGATCGCACCCCTTTTTTTAGATTTTGCGGAATCCCGACATGAAATTTTCTACCTGTGACCTTTGCGATGAACATGAGGACAAGGTGCAGATTGCCGACCCGGTTTTTCTAAACTACGGCGGCCGTACTGCTTTCGGCGGCAGTATCGTCACCATAAAATGTCACGAAGATAATTCACGAGTAAAGGAATTGGTCGCAACGCCCGGGGCGGGAAAGGTGCTCATTGTGGACGGCGGTGGCTCGTCGCGGCGCTCCCTGCTGGGCGATCAGCTTGCCGCGCAAGCTGCTACGAATGGCTGGGCTGGCTTCGTAATCTACGGCGCATTGCGTGACGTCGAAGTGCTCGCCGATCTCGATATCGGTATCAAGGCGCTGAGCGCGATTCCGCTCAAAACGGTCAAACGCGGTCTCGGCGATCGGGATGTTCCAGTGCGCTTCGCCGGGGCGACCTTCACGCCCGGAGCGCATGTGTACGGCGATCTCAATGGCCTGATTGTCAGTGACAGGGCGCTTGTCCAGTAGCGCTACAATCTAGCCTCAATTTCGCAGTTTTTTCCAAAGGGCTTCGGCCAGAAGGAAAACAACAAAAATAGCGGCTGCGAGTAGCGCGGTCTTGATCAACGCCTCTGTAGAAAAGCCATCCCCGTAACCCAACAACAGGCCAATGGCAACGCACGATGCAAACCAAATTGATCTGGCGGTTAGCTTTGACATAGATACCTGCCGTCGCGACTGACGCCGGACCGCGGCCTGCAAACTGAGTCGATATCTGCCAAGAGCTAACGCCGCACTCAGGTGGAATCGACAAAGAGGTGCTCGACGCCCTGCAGCATCTTGCGAGTCGAGATGGACACTTCGAACAGCAACAACAATAGTGCAAGAATCAGCAGCAGCATTGCGGCAACAAAGAGTACCGCGATCAGGGTGCCCATATTGAAGAGCGCAAAATCGCCAATGAACAGGCACATGACCACGGCGCAAATAATCAAGGCGGAGCTGACCGACAGGCGAATGGCCCAGTTGACGAGCGTGATACGTCGCCACAGCGTGCTGGTTTCCATTTGTAGGATCTGGCGATATTCATCAGAGGAAACTTGAGGCAGGCGCCGTTCGACCAGCCTGACCCGGTCGACCACGCGGCCGAGCCGATGCGCCAGCACCGACAGGATTGCGCCGATTCCGGTCAGCAGGAAAACGGGCGCGACCGCAAGTTTGATGGCTTCAGAAATCGCGTTTATCGGGGCAAAGTGTTCCATTTGCGCTAAGTGATCCCGGTCAGATAAATGAAGGTGGACGACGCGCTACGAATTGTCCCTGATATGCCCGTCCGGACTCAAGTGATCAGGAGTTGAAGCGTTCTCAAGCCATCACTTTGGCGGCAGTCACGCGCCCTCAGCAGGCGTGTTTTGCGAGCCCGATAGAATTCGCTCCTGGCGCTTCTCGTTAACAAGCAGCAATAATTCCGCGGCCGCTTCTGCATCGCAAAGCGCGCGGTGATGGCTTTTAAGGGGAATGTCGAAAGTACGGCATAATGCAGCAAGACTGTAAGACTTGTGACCCGGATAAAGTTTACGCATAGACGCGCAGGTGCACAGTTTCGGTGCTCGGAACGGCCTGCCAATGCGCCGGAACTCCGCAGCAATAAAGCGGTAGTCAAATTCGACGTTGTGTGCCACGAAGATTGCGCCCTTGAAAAATTCATCAAACTCGTCTGCCACATCTACAAAACATGGCGCGTTTTGCACCATGGCCGCTGAGATACCCGTTAACCTCGTGATACCTGGCGGAATGCTGCGCTGCGGGTTAAGCAGCGTTTGAAAACGATCAATGATCTTGCCGTTTCGCACTCGCACCGCGCCGATCTCCGTGATGCGATGCTGTTCGCCTCGGCCGCCAGTCGTTTCTACATCGACAACAACGTAGGTTTGATCGGGGTCCAGTACCCAACGGACTCGCACCACATCGGCCCGCAGACCGGCGCCGCGCAACTCGCGTATGCGTAGTAACTGATTGCGACGCAGTTGGTCGCCTTCTGTTTTTATCTCTACGAAGCGGGCGCCCCGCGGGTCGATAACGAGCAAATCCGGATACCCATGTCGCACGTCCATATACCGTTCGCAAAGGTTTGTGAGTATGTGCCGTAACGCTGCCGCGTCGGCGGCGTCGATCAACGCGAACAAGGCGTCAAGCAGGGACCGGCGCCAGCGAAATACCCCGTTGGGCGTGCCGTAATACTGCGTGCTGACCTTGAGTAGCTCGCGCTTGAGATCGTCTGGGCGATCCAACAGGGCTAAACGACCTTCTATCTGCTTGGCATGAGTGTGCACAAAATTGTGATCGCGCAACGGTGCGGGCAAGAATTCAAAAGGCGAATTAAGCGCCGCGCCAGCCTCGGAAAACAGCTCTTTCCAGAACAACAAGCCGAAAAATGTCCGCCAAAGCAGGTTCTCCACGCGAAACGCCCGCAGTCCCTGAGCCTCGAAATATTCGACAGCCGCGCGTTCCGGCGCGCCACTTCTGGACTCGTCGATATCGATCGTTTCCCCGGCACGGAGCACGTCGGTCAACTTCGACGTGCGTTTCTTCTCGAACTTGCGCTGGTACAAATCGCGGCAGAGCAGCCATTCAGCGTCGCTGCGTGGCGTCTCCAGTCGCTCCTCAAGCAGCTTGCGTGCCTCCTCGCGCCGGCCAAGGCTCAGTAACAAGCGAACCTCACGCTCGCCGCAATCGACGGACTCGCCACGCCCGTATACCGTCAGCGCCTCATCAGTGCGGCCGGCTCGCTCTGCCATGCGCCCGACCTCAAAGGCGAGCTTGTCCCTTATTTTGGCGCTGCCTGCAAAGTTAGCCTCGGGCCAATTGACGGTTTCGGCCAGCAGCGCATCAAGCCGTGCAGGATCGGCCTGGCGGAGTTGTGCGCGCTGTCTTGCAAAATAGTAGTGTTCTTGAGCCTCATCACGCTCGGAGAATCGCGGTTCGTAGCTGTCTGCGAGTCCACTCGTGCGCACCAGTCCCAGATCGCGCATCGTAAATTGCGTAAGGCTTTCCTGAATGCGGCCGAAATACAAGAAGAGCAGATAACGCACGTCGTCGTTACGGCGTTGTACGCACAGGCGATTGGTCTGCAGGGAGTCGACAAAAGTTTCTGGCGCACAATGCGTGGCGGCAAACGCTACAAGTTCCGATTTCTTCAAAGTTTTGCTTAACCCGGTAAACGCCGGTTGCAGCGCCGCGAAAATTTCCGACTTCTTGAGGAAACGAAGCAGGTCAATAAAGTGTTCAGGGCGAGGCGTGCCGATCCAGCCATGCTCGCGCAGCAAGGCTGTCAGCCCCGGTACGTCTGCCAATTCCGGATAGCGTAGTTTATCAACCGCGAACACACGGCCCTTGCGATTGACCAGGCGCACATAAAGACATTGTGCGTCCCGGGGTAGCCGTTGAAAGGCCGCAATGAACTCGACGTGAGATTCGAGCATGACGTGGGCGTAATGTTGCTCGACGAAAGAGAGCATCTCGATAAAGTGATCGAGATAGTAGTAAGTGGACAGGGGCTGGCGCCGTTGTGCCGGTATCCAATGAGTTTGGTCGAAAGTCACCTGGTCTGCGGTGCCTGTTGGTCGGTTTTAAAAATTATGCAGAGCCGTGCGGCAGCTTTGCCCAGTCAATGTAGCAAAGCCGGTGCCTGGACTAAAGCGCAGCACCCAGCGGCCGCCGGATGCATATTTGGGAACTCAGGCCGTGACGTCTATCGTCAGCCAGCACTCTTGCCGGTCAAGGGTTTCACGGAAAAGGAAGACGTGCCGTCATCGCTGCGAATATCGACAACTTCATTGTCATCGTTAAACTTGATCTCGAGGGAGCCAACCTTCACCTCATTGCCGTTCTCGATCGGGCTGGCTTCAAGAGTCTCGGACGCAACACGAATAATTTCCTTGCGATTCCTTTGCTCGGACAGGGTGCCGATGCGTTCGTACAGACCGTTCATTAGTTCTGCACGCTGCCGCATGGTCTCTAACCACTTTTTCTGTTGATCAGTTTCAGTCATTTTTCAACTCACCAGTGCTTGTGGCCGCTAAAACGCTCTTGTATAGCGTAGCCCGGCTATTATCGCCGATCCCGGACCTTGGACGCCAGTGATCAAGTTCTCACTTTTTACACGAATACCTTACTTTTCCGCGCATGCAGCCGTTCGCATTGCATGCATAGCTTAAAGTGCGAGTCGGGCACACTACTTCGATCGCTGCTTCTATTCGACCCTGGTACTCATTGGACGACGCGCCGTGGCAGTTGCGCGCGGCCTCAGTCACGGAATTCATCACAATAGTTTTCGAGTCCATTAAGAGTCGGTCCGACGGGACGGAAGTGCCAACCAAGGTCTCGACAAGCCTCCTGATCCCAGATGCCGTCGCCGAAATAGGTAATGCTATCGAAGCAGCCGCGCAGCGACCCCAGCGCGTGCCGCATAATGTTGGTGCGTTCCATCGCGTCATCTGCCGTTGCCAGTGGCATATCGTCAAAAGAAAAGCCGGCGGTGCGCAGCTTCAGTTCGGCGGATCGCCGCCAGCAGCCGGTTGCCAGTGCGACCGCATGTTGCTTCGACCGGCGCAGGCGATCGAGCGCATCGCGTGCCCCGGCAATTTCCCGAAACGGCCCGTGTTCCGCTACGTGTGACTCCAGTGAAAGCAGGAAGCGCTCGCGGATCTCATCGAACACGTCAACGTTAATACTATTGTCGATCAGTACTTGCTGCAGAATGCCTGAGTCCGAAACATGTTCGTATTCAGCAAGGGATTCGCGAAACCGCACATCTCCGACAACATCGTTGATCGCGAGGCGATACAATTGGTCGTCAATACTCATCGAGTGCAGCAAGGTATCGTCAATATCAAAAATTACGGCGTCCATCTGTTGCCTGCCAAGTTATCGTCCTGACCCTAGCCGGTCAGTTTTGCTGCATCATCCGGGCACAGTTCGCCGACAGATCCTTGTGCGCCGATAGATACTCTCGTCGAATACGGTGCGTTAGCACTATATAGTAGTAAACAACATGACGACGCAAACCTGGGTACTAATACTATTCCACATAGGACCGGCAAGCCTGGGTGTCTACCATGCGTTGCTGTACAAGCGCGATCCTCGCGCGGCCATGGGCTGGATCATGGCCTGCATTTTTATTCCCTACGGAGGTCCGCTCGCCTACTACCTGTTTGGGATTAACCGGGTTCGGGCTCGCGGTCAGGGATTCAAAGAGCGCTTCCTGCACGTCGATTTCGAGATTGGCAATCGATTGGCAAAACCGTCACAAAAAGGTGAGCTCGGTATTCGCGATATAGGCTGGCGCATCAGCGGTCGCTCCATGACAAGCGGCAATACCGTTACCCCACTGTATAACGGAGATCAGGCCTATCCAGAGATGCTGGCGTCCATCGAAGGCGCCAGGACGCGAGTCTTTCTGGCTACCTATATATTGCTGCTCGATAATACCGGCGAACAATTCGTCGCCGCACTCAAAGCCGCAACAGAGCGTGGTGTTGATGTTCGCGTGCTGATTGACGGGTTCGGCGAACTCTATGCATTTCGGCGCGTAGGGCGCTATCTAAAAAAACGCGGTATTCGCGTTGCCCGATTTTTGCCGCCCAGACTTTTTCCACCGGGCGTTCACGTCAATCTGCGCAATCACCGTAAACTGTTGATCATCGATGATGAGGTCGCGTACGCGGGCGGAATGAATATCGGTGACAACCATACCGCGACGGCCGACCGGCCTCGCAAGGTCTCAGACGTGCATTTTGCGCTGCGCGGCCCCGTGCTAACTGAGCTCGCGGCCGTTTTTCGCAGCGATTGGCATTTTGCAACGAATGGTGTAGACAAAGTTACGAAGGAATCCCCGGCGGCGCCGAAGGGAGATACTCAATGTCGCGTTTTACCAGATGGCCCCGATGACGAACTCGACGTGCTGTCAGGGACTCTGCAGGCTGCCATTAGCAGTGCACGCGAAACGATCGACGTCATGACTCCGTACTTTTTACCGAATCGCGATCTCGTCGGCGCACTCGAATCCGCCGCGCTACGAGGTGTGCTGGTAAGGCTCGTCTTGCCCTCAAAGAACAATCTCCCTTTTATGCACTGGGCACATCGCAATGTCCTGGCCGATTTGCTGCGCTGGAACATCGAGGGCTGGTATCAGCCGCCCCCGTTTTGTCACGCAAAGCTTTTGTGCATCGACAACGAGTATTCGCTGATCGGCTCTGCAAACCTTGATGCGCGCAGTATGCGGCTCAACTTTGAACTTGGTATAGAAGTTTTTTCGGAGCCGTTAAACAAAGAGCTCAAGACCTATTTTGACAAGGTCATCGCGACCAGTCGGCGCGTATCCCATGCCGAACTACAGCAACGATCGGTAGCGACGCGGGTGCGCGACGCGGCGGCAGCGTTGATGTCACCCTATATGTAGGATTGATTGTCCGCGTGGTGCCAGCGACGCTGATACTTTGTTTAGAAGCGGTAGGCAGCGCCAAAGCCAAGGAATCCGTCGGGCGCACGATCGTTGATGCCGATGCCAAGATTAATATCGAGTTGAAAATTAACGGCAGGTAACCAGCTCACGCCGCCGTTTGCATTGTGTTGTGGACCACTGTTCTCAGAAAACAGACCAAAATACTCAACGTACGCGCTACAGGAATTGCAGAGCCTGGACATAGGTAAATTTAGGCCAACGGCATTGGCAATCGTCGATTGATTGTCGAACTCGCTAATTAATACCGTGCCGAACACGCTCATGCGACCGTTATGCGCCCAAAAAAGCCCAACCGTGGGATCGATTTCGTTGCTGCTGAAGGCGTTGTCCCCGGCCGGCAATGACACTCCGGCGAACAGGCCGAAAGGCGTTGTCGCGCCATCGTCAGAAAGTTGCCACTTAACCCCAACGTTTACATCGCCGACGCCATCAACGGAGCTGGCGCCAACATCAATCTGATTGTATCCGGACCATGACAACTGAAGTTCAGTTCGTTCGCCAGCACCATAGCGCAATAATAGCAATGGCAAGGTATGGCTTTCGGCGTCGTTTGTAATTTGGGTGTATTGGTAGCCGCCTTCGACCTGCCAGATTCCCGCATCCAATGCGAAAGGCGACGAGCTAAAGCCAGGTCGCTCCGCGCTGATCGTTTCTTGGGCGACAGCCGGGAGCGCTGTCAGCATCAGGCAAACACCAAGCATCGTCTTCATTGTACTTCCCTCAAATTAACTCGCCGCGGACACCGTCACTTTCGTCGCCACGGCCATACTGAACTTCCCGCTACGATGGGCTTGGGCGCCTCGACTTCGTAGCTCACGGCTATCATCCACGGCATGTAATCCGGGTCATAGCTCTTCAGTTCGGCGGCCAGGTCCTGGCAAAAGGTCGTTTCAATCGGGCCACCGCGATTCGGCCAGACCCGAAA
>JABDKF010000120.1 GCA_013003155.1 Woeseia sp.
TGGCAGGCGCTGCACGACAGCTACCTGGTGCTGGTCGCCGAATACCAGAACTCCGCGAACGTGGTGTCGCGCTATGTCGGCGGCGTGCAGGTCAATCGCGCGATGATCGGACAGCCGGGCGCAATTACGCCGTTCGTACCTGTGACCAGGACGGAGCAGCGCCGCGCGATGCGTACGCTCGCCGACCACGTTTTCGCGCCGCTCGCCTTCCGCTCGCAACAGGCGCTCTATAGCGCCCTGCGGCAACAGCGGCGCGGCTTCGATTTTTACGAGGTCACCGAGGACCCGAAGCTGGCGGACCTGATGCTCGCCGTACACAAAGGCGTTCTCGATCACCTGCTGCACCCGGCCGTGCAGCGACGAATTACCGACTCCACGCTGTACGGTAATGACTACCCGCTGGTCGAAGTGATGCAGGACCTGACCGGCGCCGTGTTCAGTCGTGACCTCAATACGAGCGTCGATCCGATGCGGCAGAACCTGCAGATCGAGTACGTCACGCGTCTGCTTGCGATGCTGGAAGGCGAAACCGCGAAGACCTACGACTACGTGTCGCAGTCGACCGCGCTGGCAAACCTGCGGCGTATCGAGTCATTGCTCGAGGGCAACCGCGGGCCGGACCCCGCGACGCGTGCGCACCGGGAGCGCGTGCTGTACATGATTCGTCGCGGTCTGGATGAGTCGGCGTAGCGGAACCGGCGGCACAGGGCCGATACATACCGTTACAGTGCTTGGCGCCGTAATGACTTGCGTCGGCCGGGCCGAGCAGCGACGCTAGCGGATTGATCCTGAGCTGGATGCCTGCAGATGGAACTCGTCGTCTTCGACCTCGATGGCACGCTACTCAATCGGGCGTCGGTAATCTCCGACTATACGAGCGAGACGTTGCGGCTGCTGACAGAGCGTGATATTGCCTACACGGTCGCTACCGGCCGGACGCTGCACGGAGCGCGCGCGATCCTCGACGGTCACCGGTTCCAGCTTCCGCATGTCTATAAAAACGGCGTGATGATCTGGCACCCGGACTCAGGCCGTTTCTCGAGCGGCGCGATGCTAACGCCACCCGAGATGCAGGTGGTGGTGAGAGCCTGCGTTGCGCACGGCGTCACCCCGTTCGTCTTTACGCTCGACGAAGACGAGGGGAGCACCGTGTTTCATCCGCCGCTGGTGACCGGTATCGAGCAGGAGCTCATCCACAATATCGGCATCGAACAGCCGGTCAAGGTGCGGGATCTTGATGACCTGCCTGCGGATGCCCGGATCACGCACGTGAATTCCATTGGTGACGGCGACGCGATTGAAGCCGTGCTTCGCAGCGTCAAAGGCGAGCCACACCTGGTGGCGTACTCCGGCATCGCGCTCGAGGGGCAGCAGTGGCGCTGGCTCGACATCCACCACAGCGACGCCAGCAAGGGTGGTGCCATCCTGTCGATGAAACGACTACTCGGTCTCGAACGCGTCATCTGTTTCGGCGACAGCGACAACGATCTCAGCATGTTCGAGGCGGCTGACGAAGGCTACGCGCCCGCCAATGCGAACGATCGCGTCAAGTCGGCCGCCACCGCGGTTATCGGGCATCACGATGACGAGGGAATTGCACGCTTCCTGCGTGAACGCTTCGCGCTAGATACGCGTTGAATTGCCGGGCGGTTTTGCCGCGTGACGAGTATAACTCTCTAAAATATATAACTTTTTTCTTATTGACTGCCGCTGCAGCGACGGTAAGATACGCGCGCCCAATTTGAGGGTCTTTTTCGGGTCCGGGAGGGCCTTTTACAGATGAACACCAAACTGATGCTGACCGCGCTGGGCGCTATCGGCATTCCAGCTGTCTCGGCCAACGCGGCTGAATTTTACGCCGGCGTCGGCAGCGGCGGGTATCGCCTGGAGTCCGGCGAATTCAAGGATTCCGCGCCAACGGTTAAACTGTTCGGCGGCTTTCAACTCAACCATAACGTCGCGTTCGAAGGTGCTTACCAGCGGCTTTTTCAAACCGAAGAAATTATCGGTGGCGGCCCGGTCGAGATCGACGGCAACGTCTACGAGTTGTCGACGAAGTTGTCATACCCGTTTGCACAACGCTTACAGGGCTACGGCCGTCTCGGCTGGAGCTATTACGAAATGAAGCTGAAGTCCACGGGATTCAGCGGCCCGATCAGTCAGAATGACTACGGCGATGACTTTTCGTGGGCGCTTGGTGCTAACTACAACTTTACCCAGCGCCTCGGTCTTCGCGGCGAATACGGCCAGCTGTTAATCGATGACGGCGATGCCGAGTTTCTGTCGTTCGACGTTACCTACAGTTTCGGTCAGTAGTACTACGATACGCTTATTCCCTGCGAAAATTCGCCGGGAATCCGAAACGAGCACGCGGCGATGAGCCGCGTGCTTTTTTTTGGTCCCGTGAAGTGGCATCGCCTGATCATTACGGTAATCTGAGGATCGAACACGATTCATGGTAGTCATTCCGGGGTGAAATAATGAGCAAAATTGACAAGCCAAGACGACAGTTTCTCAGAGCAGCCGGAGCGACCACGCTGGCAGGCGCCTTCGGCGGTACGCTGTTCAGCATGTCGCAAACGGCCGGCGCCCAATCCGTGAAAACCATTCGCTGGGGTATCGTCGGCACAGGCGGCATCGCCAATTCGATGGCCGGCATGATCAAGAGAGCCGATGCGTCCGAAATTGGCGCGGTATCGAGCCGTCGGATGGCAGCGGCACAGGCCTTTGCCGACAGGCACGATGTGCCAAACAGCTTCGATTCGTGGCAGGCGATGATCGACTCGGACGTCGTTGACGCAATTTACGTAGCGACTCCAACGAGTGTCCGCGAAGAAATCTGTGTTGCCGCCGCAAACGGTGGCAAGCACGTGCTTGGCGAGAAACCGTTCGCCAGCCTGCCATCGGTCAGGCGCATCACGACAGCCTGCCGGGACAATAACGTGGCGTTCATGGATGGCACGCACTTCGTGCACCATCCTCGCACGCACGACATCAAGCATAACCGGGACGAGAAGCTGGGCTTCGGCTGGTCGGTCGCATCGGCATTCCAGTTCAACCTGACAGACCGCGGCAATATTCGTTTCAACACGGAGCTCGAGCCGATGGGCGCCATCGGCGATGCCGGTTGGTACAACATGCGAGCCGCCGTTGAATACCTGTCGCCGGATGCCGAACTCGACACGGTAAGCGCGCATCTGCGGCGCGATCGCGAAACCGGCGCTGCGATCAGCGGCAGTGGCGTACTGGATTTCACGGACGGCTCTACATCAACGTGGAACTGCGGTTTCGATTCCGGGGCGGTCGTCATGGACCTGCGAATCACGGGCACGGGCGGCGTCATAAATATCGACGACTTCCTGGGCCAGAACCGCGACGGTTCAGCCGATTATCTCTACCGAAAGGGTGGCTGGGGCGGTGGCACTAGCGATGAGGTCAATATCGAGTCAGACAAACCCGGTGCCGCGCTGATGTTCGAGGACATGGCCGCCGCCGCCGCGGATCCGGGTCTGCGTGAACAGTGGATGACCGCCACCGAACGCACCCAGGCATTGCTGGATGCTGCGTGGATGGCGGCGTTGCACAAATAGCCGTAGCTGAGACGAACCTAGTCGACGCCAGGTACGTGCTCGGCGAGGAATCGCTGCAGGCCCTCGACGTATCGCTCGCGGTCGAGCATGAATGCCGAATTGTGGTCGCCCTCGAGTTCCAGGAATGCCTTCGGTCGCGGGGCAGCTTCGTAAAGCTCCTGCCCCATGGCATAGGGGATGATCTCGTCGTCGCGGCCGTGGACGATCAGCACAGGCGCCTTCGCCGTCGCGACGTAATCGATCACCGGGTATTCGAGGCGGAGCAGCATACGGACCGGCAGGAACGGATACAGATTCGCCGCCATGTCGGCCGCTGACGTAAAGCCCGACTCGACGATCAGGGCGCCCGCCTCGTGCGTCGCAGCGAGGTGTGTCGCCACGGCGCCGCCGAGCGAGCGGCCGAAAATGATGATCCTGGACGGATCGATAGCGCGTTCCTCGGCCAGGTAGTGCCAGGCCGCCTCGGCATCCCGATAGGTCCCCTGTTCGCTCGTCGAGCCGTCGCTCTGGCCGTAGCCGCGATAATCGATGATCAGGACGTCGAGGCCGAGGGCATTGAAGATCGCGATGCTGTCGAGGCGATGTGAAATATTGCCGGCGTTGCCGTGCAGGAATAGCACGGTGCCGTGCGCGTCTCTCGCGTATACGTGCCAGCCGTGGAGCCGAACGCCGTCGCTCGTATCGATATAAACATCGGTGTAGTCAAGGCCGATTACAGACGGAGTAAGCTCGATCGCGCGTCCCGGCAGGTGTGACAGAAAAACCACGCGCTCCTGCATGAAATAGAGATACAGCGAGAGTACGAGCCATGCCGCGCCGGCGACGGCCATGAGGGTGAAAAATGTTCGCATTGCTGCCCATTCCTCGCGTCGATGATCGAGACTTTACAACACTGGCCGCGGTTTTTCGGCAGGCTCGGGAAACGGCTGTCCAGGGCGCGAATAAAACGGGATTACAAGCACTTGGGGGCGTTCGGCTGCGAATGGCGCGAATTCAAATACGAGGACACCCGGCTTTGTCCATTATTGGGTCATTGATTGTCGCCGGTCGCCTGCGACTCACTAACTTACGGCCATTTCAACAATGCTGGACCTTTCCCCTTGGGCGTACATCGCTATAACGCTGCTGCTGACGCACGTGACGGTCGCGGCCACGACAATATTCCTGCATCGTCATCAGGCCCACCGGGCGGTCGAGCTGCATCCCGTGGCCAGTCACTTCTTCCGTTTCTGGCTGTGGCTGACGACCGGCACCGTCACGCGCGAATGGGTGGCGGTACACCGCAAGCATCACGCCCACTGCGAGACCGAGGACGACCCTCACAGCCCGCAAGTCAAGGGCATCTCGACGGTCGTGTTCAAGGGTGCCCGGCTTTACGTGCACGAGGCCCGCAAGGCAGAGACGCTCGAAGACTTCGGCAAGGGCACGCCGGACGACTGGATCGAGAAAAACCTGTACACGCGGTTTCGAAATGTTGGCCTCATTCTGATGGCGCTGATTGATGTGTTGTTGTTCGGTTGGGTCGGGCTGCTCATCTATGCCGTACAGATCGTGTGGATTCCGTTCTGGGCGGCCGGCATCATCAACGGCGTCGGTCACTACTGGGGCTACCGCAGCTTCGAGACGGACGACGCATCACGCAACATCGTGCCGGTCGGCCTGATCATGGGCGGCGAGGAGCTGCACAACAACCATCACGCTTACCGGCAGTCGGCCCGTTTCTCGAACAAGTGGTGGGAGCTCGACATCGGCTGGCTCTATATTCGGCTGCTCGAAAGGCTAGGCGTCGCCGATGTCAAGCGGACGGCGCCACGCACGGACTTCGTTGCCAAGGACATTGTTGACATCGCGACGGTGAAAGCCGTACTGCGGAATCGCTATCACGTGCTGAAGCTATACGGCACCAAAGTCATTGCTCCGGTGTTGCGAAACGAGCTCAGGGGCAAGCAACCTCGCAATCACCTGCGGCGACTTCGCAAGTGGCTCGTTCGCGAGGACCTCGAGCTCAGCGGTGCCGAGCACGCGGCCGTCGACGAAATGCTGTCGGCAAACCAGGTAGTCCGATCCGTTGTCGACTTCAAGGAGCAACTCAAGGCGTTGATGCAGCCGACGGTTGGGAAAAGCGGTCGTGCCGCACGGCTCCAGGAGTGGTGCACCAACGCCGAAGCTACGGGCATCGACGCATTACGCGAATTTGCGATGCAGCTGCGCGGTTACAGTGTGCGTGACGCCTGAGGAATTATTTTCAGTTTTGTGTTGATCGACGCTCTGTCGTTAGTCGATCAGGCGGTCAGATACAGGATCAAAACCGTGTAAACCGTGAACACGATCGACAGCCACTCGAACCATCGCGGTTTCAGCATCATCAGCAACATCAGCGTGCCACCGAGTATCGGGAACCCGTAGGAAGGTAGCGGTGGGTTGTTGAACATCGTCAGGTTGACGTACGGTCCGACTGCAAAATAGCCGAACATCGACATCGCCGACACCCGTCCGAGCGTGCGGCTGTGGGCCAGGAAATTCAGCTCGGTATCGTCGGCGATATCGTAGTCCTCGACCGGCAGCGCCATTTCAGCGGCGCCGTAGACAAATATTGCACCGATCACGAGCGCGAAAAAGTCGAATATCGACCAATCCGTGACCAAGCGCAGTTCCCAGCCGACCCACCACAATTGCAGGATATAGATGAAGATACAGCTGCCCCACAGCGTGGTGGCCCAATGATGGCTTACGCGGGTGTGGGAGCGAACCAGCAGGGCGGCGTTGTGCAGCAGGCGCGCCATGGCCAGGCCGAGGACGACCGAGATCGCAATGAAGATATATTCGTGCTGGGTCATGCAGGGCAACATGCCTGCGTAGCTGTGAAAATACAATCGGGCACAAGGCGTCCAGGTTGCAGGATGTCAGCTACCCGATGCGGGTCAGGTTAAGGCATGCCACCCATACGGCTCCGGGCCCGCCGGAACCATCACGGTGCGCTGCGACGGCGAGATTGCACTAAAATTGTGCACCCGATATCCCCGGGCAATGCAATCGTGTTGTCACCGCGACATTTTTGGCGAGTATAGTGTTGGCACGAATGTTGCTGATAGATGTTCGTCAGCCGATCGTTTCGGCTCTATTTTCAGACAGGAGTATTACAGTGTCTGCCAAAAAAAGCTCAAGCAGGTCGTCGAAGAAGACGACCCGGACGGTGAGCAAGAAGGCGCCTGAAAAGGTCGCCAGGAAAACACCCCGTAAAAGCGCCAGCAAAGCTACGAAGAAAGCTACGAAGAAAGTTGCAAAGCCGACAGCCAAAAAAAGTGCGAAGAAGGTCGCGAAGAAATCAGCCGGAAAAAAGGCGAAGAAGGTCGCGAAGAAAACTTCCGCTAAAACTGCGAGGAAAACGCGTAAGGCGCGGGCCAAGCCCGAGCTCTCCTACGCGGATCGCCATGCGTTGATCGAGAAAGCGGCGTACTACCGGGCAGAACGGCGCAATTTCGAGAATGGCGACCCGGTCTCGGACTGGCTGGCCAGCGAGCAAGAGGTCGACAGCGAGCTGCGTCCGTCCGGCTGAACCCCGACGCTCAGTCGCCCGGCCACGGACCCGGCGGTTTGCGCATCGTAAAGCAGGGCTCCGCTGTCATCTTCCAGGCGGCTTTCCACTGCATGCCGGTCATGAAGCTGATCTCGTCGACGCGCAGCCTGCAGGCTTCGTTGATGGTCTCGACATTCAGCAGCTTGCCGAGATTGTTGTAGTCGTTGTTGCTCGAAGCGTACAGTGCCACCATCCTGTTACGGTGCAACAAGGACAGCGCAACGGCCTGTTTAGCGCCGTCGAGCGAGATCGTCAGCGTTTTCAGTCGGCCGCTACGATGCAGTTCGTCAATGACTCGACGCAGCTCCTTTGCATTGTCCGCATCGGCGTAATCGGATTCCGCCCCGAAGTTCTTGTTGACCAGGTCGATAAACAGGTCAGCCTCGTTGTCCTCTCCCCAGTTCAGTACCGGCTCGCGCTTGCGAATGTTTCGCAGGTCGTAGAGAAACTTCTGTTTCTTGTCAGGCGAGAATGATTCGAGGTGCTGATTGAAATCAAACCCGAAATCGGGTGGCACCAGCCGGTAACGTATGTCCTGCTCTGCGAAGTTGGCTTCGAACTGCGGGCAATCCTGTAGCAGTTTAGTAACGCCCTGGCCTTCGAGCTCGAACAGCACGGTTCGTTCAGGAAAGTTCTCGAAAAACTCGGGAAAGTCCTCGTTCCGTATCCACAATATCCGGCCATCGGGATAGCTGCCGCCCATCAGCATGTAGCGGTCTTTCGTCGTGTCGTGCACCAGCGGAATCAGGCCATTCGGATCGCCGCTGCCGTTTTCGTGCACGAGAAAGTTCAGGCGATGCTTGTCCTGGTCGTGAAATGCAAACATCAGGTCCCAGTCGTCCCAGGCGTGCTGCTTTGGTGAGAACAGGTCCCAGAGCTTGCGGCATGCATGGACGTCGGATTCAGATCGGATCACAACAGGTCCCGGTGAAATGAGGGCCACTCAGACGAGGTCGTATCTGAGCGTATCGCGAACGCAAGTGGTCAACAGACCGCAACTAATCGTCGTCAACAATGTCCACGCGGACCGTGGCTATACGCTCGATGCGGCCCCGGTGCGGTTCACTAAAACCGAGACTGACGAAAAAGGACTTCGGCGGTTCGGGAAGACTGTCATTGACGAGGGGCACAAACAGGACGTTGCCGTCGTCCTTTGTTGTTGCGGCCAGGACTTGCTGATCGACGCCAATAAAGTCTTCACCTGCCTTTGCAGAGTGCTCACTCGTCCACCAGACCAGCGGTGCTTCCAGGTGGCCTGTATTCGGCACAGCAATTCGTGCCGCGCCATCGCGTTCCGATACCGAGATGATCGGCTCGGCAAACGCTAACGCGGGAGCGGGTTCCACTTGATCGACACCCGCTTCTGCCGCCGCCACGTCAGTGATGAGGGCCGTCGCTTCGTCGCGCGCGGAGCTCTCTTCGTTCGCCGGAGCAGCAGGCGTCGTGTCGTCGGCGGCCTGGACCGAATCCACGGGCATCGGGTCGGCACCGTCCACACGTTTCGGTTCAATGACGTCGGTAACCACGGGCGCGGTGTCATCGGTCGTTGATGGAGCCGCCGGAGCGTCCGCCGGTGCGACGCGTTCCGTCGCGACTGATTGAACAGGAACCGATGCCGTCGTTTCGACAGCTCGGCTGCGCGTATCGGGGAGCCTGGCGACTACTGCGTCATTGGTCACTGCGATCAAAGCCGCGATTTGGTCCCCGGGTTGCCCGTAATAAAACCAGGCGCCGAGCGTGGCGAGCAAAACTCCCAATAACACGGTACGCCGCGAACTGACGGAAGCTTTTCCCGGCCGTGGTCTCTGCGCTCTCTCATCTGGGGCGACGACCGGGTTGGGGGCTGCGATCGGGACAACGGGTACGCTGACACGCGCCGGTTCCGCGGGCGCGGCAACAGCGGGTGCATTTGCGGCCGCCGGGTACCCGGAAAACTCCTGCTGTGGCGGCAGGGCAGCGACCGGCTGCAGCCGGTCGCCAGGACCAACACCAAAGTCCCGCATGAAGTCCGCGACGGATGCCGTGCGCTGCTCATGGTCCACTGACAGGGCGCGGCGCAGGGCGCTCCACGCGGAATCGTTCAGCGTTTCAATGCGTTCTGGCTCGCGGCCCGCCTGGTTGATTTCAGCAGCTGGGCTGTGGTCAAACGGATGCTTTCCGGCGAGCATTTCGTAGGCCAGGCAGGCCAGCCCGAAAACGTCGTCTCGAACGGTGCAGCGACTGAACGGAGAGCTGGTCGCGCCGCCTCGGATGACCGCCTGGTCAGCACCGATCGGCAGCACATCCAGGAGCACAACATCGAGTGCACCCGTAAAAAAGACGTTTGCGGCCGTTATATTGCCGTGCACCGCATCCTGGTCATGCAAAAACTCGAGCGCTTCGCCGACGCTGCGAAGGACCGGTTTCACCTCGTCAGGCGGCAGCGTGCCTGCGCTTTCCAGTACAGAGCGCAGTGATGCGCCGTCGAGGCGTTCCATCACCACATAGCCGCGCCCGCCGTGTCGGCCGAAGTTCAGGTACCTGACGATGTTCGGGTGCGCGGCGGCGCGCAGTGTCGAGTAACCGACATTCAGCCTGTTGAAAAGCTTGTTATTCCGAACAATGTTTTCAGGAACTATCTGGATCGCCAGCGGTAGTTCGTTACCGGAATCTGCAGAACTCTCATCAGACGCGGCAAAGATTTCTCCGAGCCGGCCACCACCGATACGATCGTGCAGACGATAACGGCCCGCAATCAGGCGGTCGTCCATGCTGAAAGTGGGAGTATTGCTCTCGAGTTCTGCTGCGCTCATTTAAAAAGCCGATATTTCAGTTAAAAAGGTATCAATTGCGGCGAGTCTAGCATCGCTTTGGCCAATGGAAACGGCACAGGGCGTCGGGGTTTTGCGACAGTGAAATTGGGCGTTGCGCAATTTCGCCATCCGCCAGTGAGTTGCGGTTAGAAGCTCTACCGCAGTAAGAAGTGCCTGCTGCATGTTTCGAGTAGCAAAACCGGTTGCTTCGACTATTCTTCAGCTTAGGAGCGCGATCGGCTGTCGTAATGGTGGCCGGCTCCGCAGGCAAGCAATCAACGGTGGGTGATGTCATGCAGCGACGCAGCTTTTGCAAGACAGCGCTCGCGGCGGCAGTCGCGGCGGCGCTTCCCGGGTGCGGTTCCGAAAGCGAAACCGCGGTAGAAACAGGCAGGCGGATTCCTGCCATCAGCAAGGACGGTGCCGAGGTATCAATTGAATCGGCCGCGGTTCAGGAGCTCGGCGAAAGCCTCGACGGCCGCCTGTTCCTTCAGGCAAACGATGGGTACACGACGGCTAAACGCGTCTGGAACGGTATGTTCGACGA
Organism: Woeseia sp.; assembly: GCA_013003155.1. Classification (GTDB taxonomy): domain Bacteria; phylum Pseudomonadota; class Gammaproteobacteria; order Steroidobacterales; family Woeseiaceae; genus Woeseia. The sequence continues at coordinate 10,507 of JABDKF010000120.1, forward strand.
CCGCAAACCAGCCCTCGTGGTGCAGTGTGCGAACACTGCAGACGTCGTCAATGCCGTGAATTTCGCCCGCGAGCGCGACCTGCTCGTCTCCGTCAAATGCGGTGGTCACAGCTTGCCGGGCAAGTCCACGGCCGATGGCGGCATGATGATCGACCTTTCTCCGATGCGTTCGGTCGATGTGGACACGGCAGCATTGACGATGCGCGCAGACGGCGGCTGCCTGCTCGCGCATCTCGACCAGGCATCGCTTGCTCATAACCTGTTGACGACGACCGGCATCGTTTCGCACACAGGTTGCGGCGGATTTACGCTTGGCGGCGGGTTTGGCCGCACCGACCGCAAGATGGGACTCGCGGTCGACAATCTCATCGAGGCGACGGTCGTCACCGCTGCCGGCAATGTAGTGCGTGCAAGCGAGGACGAGAATCCGGACCTGTTGTGGGGGCTGCGTGGTGGCGGCGGCAACTTCGGAATCGCCGTCGAGTTCGTCTACCGTCTGCACCCGTTCAATCCAAACTACTATGGCGGCATGTTGACATACGCCCTGGACAGGGATTTTCTCGACTTTTATGCAGAGCTGCACGAAACGCTACCGGATGAAGCGAACGTCGAGCCACAGTTCATCCCGTCGGAAGACGGCACGCGTATCGCCCTTGTCGAGGTAACGTGGAGCGGCGACCATGCCGCTGGCGAGAAGGCGCTTGCGCCACTGACCCGTTTCCCCGGTCTCAAAAGCGGATCACTCGGTGTGCACAGCTACCTCGCGCTGCAGACCTCCGCCGACGACTTCCTCGGGTACGGCCGCCAGTACTACCTGAAGTCAGGCCTTCTCGAAGAGCTGACGCCAGCCGCACTCGATGTCATCGAAGATTTCGCACCCCGTGACCGCCTGTACGCGTCCTGGTTCCAGCATCTCGGAGGGCAGAGCGCGCGCGTTGCCGCGGATGCGACAGCCTATGTGCATCGCGACGCTGCATTTAACTTCGGCATCATGTACGTCGGGGACGACCCGGCACAAAACGACCTGGCCCGAACACAGGTGCGGGAGTTTTACTCGGCGCTCGAGCCGCACATGATGGGCTTTTACACAAATCTCAACGAGGACAGCGAGAAAAAGACCTGGGGCAACTACAGTGCCAACTATCCGCGGCTCGTCGAGTTGAAGAACAAGTACGACCCGACAAACCTGTTCCGGCTTAACGCGAATATCAAGCCCACGGTGTAATCCAGCGTCTGACGCGCACGGCGAATCCGCGCAAGGGCTGCTGTGGAGCGCTGAGGTACTATGCTGTCTCGATAAGCGCATACAGACAGTAGGCAATGACAGATCCAGCCAACAAGACAGTCTTGATTACCGGTGCCGGCGGTGGCTTCGGCCGTCAAATGGTGCAGCAATTTCGTGCCGCGGGTGCGAAGCTGATATTGACGGATTTTAGCGAAAGCCTTTTAAGCGCTGTCGTCGACGAGGCAGGAGACGCGCTCATCGCCTCAAACGTTCTCGACCTCGCTTCGGAAAACGGGTGTGATGCTCTCGCCCAGCTCTGCAGTTCCAGCAACGTGGTGCCGGATATTCTGGTTAACAACGCGGGCGTTGGCGTTGCCGGGCGGCTGGACCACGTACCGAAAAACAGCTGGGAAACGCTGATGCAGCTTAACCTGCTGGCGCCAATGCGGCTCTGTAACCTGTTTGTACCGCGAATGCTTGAGCGCGGCAGCGGCCACGTCGTCAACATCTCATCACTGGCGGGCTGGGTCGGTTCGCCGGGCATGTCGGCGTATTGCGCGTCGAAGTTCGGCCTGCGTGGCTTCGGGGAATCGCTGGCCGCGGATCTCGAAGACACAGAGGTTCATGTGACCAACGTGTACCCGTGTTTTGCCCGCACCCCGATCCTCGATTCGCCGCAACACGGCTACGAAGAACGACGGGCCGCGCCGGCATACCTGGTGTCCGAGCCATCCGAAGTCGTTGGAAGGATCATCGAGGGCGTCCGCCGCAATCGCCTCCACGTGTTCCCGGACAAGCACTCCCGCCGAATTCACTACGTGACCCGGTTCGCGCCGTGGCTGGTGCCGTACCTCAACCGCCGCATGCAGGCCGAGTCTATAGAGGAAGGCAGGAAGGCGGCCTGATCAACGATTCAGGGCCGGGTCCTTCCCGGCCCTGAACGTGGTCGAAAAATCCCGCACTGTCGAACTCAGTGTGGCAGCGGTGCCCCGCCGCCTTTCACGGTCTCGTGCCCTTTGCCGAGTTTGGGGATCAGCATCGGTACGCGTTCGCGATAGTGTGCGTAATCGTCGCCCAGGAACCGGACGAGATCGCGCTCCTCGTAACGAATCGCAATCAGGATATAGCCCGTGAGGCCGGCCGCAAACAACAGGTGCCCGACGGTCATAGTCGGCGCGCCCCAGAAGCTCATGATCCAGCCGACGTACAATGGATGACGCACGAACTTGTAGAAAAACGTTACTTTGAAACCCGGGTGCGTGTAGGTCTTTTGCCGGAAGTTAATCCACACCTGGCGCAGCCCGAACAGGTCGAAATGATCGATGACAAACGTCGATGCGAGTACCAGTCCGATGCCGCTGAAGAACACGGCCCACATCAGGTTCTGCCCCAACACGGATTCCATCTGCCAGACGACGGCGGTCATCGGCCGCCACGCCCAGAACATCAGGATCAGCACGAGGCTGGATAGCAGGACGTAGGTGCTGCGTTCAACGGACTTCGGCACGATGCGTGTCCAGACTTCCTTGAAGCCGGGACGTGCCATGACGGTGTGCTGAATGCCGAACAATGCGATCAGCGCCAGGTTGATGACCAGCACGACGGCCGTTGGTGCCGCCGGCCCGACGTCGATGCTCCGCGGTACGTAAAGGTTGCCCATGAAGCCGATAAGGTAAAGAAAAGTCCCGAAAAATAAGGCGTAGCACACCACGCCGTAGAGAAGTGCAAAGATTCTGTTCATTGGAGCCTCCGCCCAGAAACTGTCGATATACGCAGATAGACGAACGAATAAAGCATAGTTGAAGAATATCGATTTTCTACGGCTGTGCCCGGTCCTCGCCGAGGCTGCCGAAAGGTGGTGGCGGGAGTGTCAAAAACAGGCCGACAGTCTGTTCACCTGACCTGTAAGACTACGTCTAAGCGCAACAGGCGTACGTCCCGGCGACCGACATTCGTACCGGCCAGGAGCCGGAACGACAGCGCACGCGACACGTCGCGGTAATAGCCGAACCAAAGGCTGGAGGATCCCATATCGTCGAGGGCGCCATACGCCTCGGCGCCCAGCTTGGCCGTGGACGACATCCGGTAGCGCAGGCGCGCGCCGTAGTTCCAGGAGTCCGGCGCGTGCCGGGTCATTTGCCGGTAAACGAGAGCCGTCGTATCCCAGTATCCGGGTTCGTGGCGAAATATGATGCCCGACGCGACAGCAGCATCGTTTCGCCCGTTGACCGTACGATGAATTTCGACGACCGGACCGATGCTCCATGCCCGGTCGCCGTGCCGGAAACGCAGTTCCGCCAGTATCGAGGCGATGGTGCGCCAATCGTGCGCGCTATCGACGCTTCGATAATGCATGGTTGCCGTCAGGTAGATCGGCAGTTCGGCATCCCATCGCGCCGGAATGTCAGCGGCGATCGCCGACGGGGAGGCCGAAATCGTGAGCAGTGCCGCGATTACCCACGTGGCGAAATCTCGCTGCAAACGGCCGGCAATCCGCACTATTGAAGGCCGAACCGGGAGTTCTGGTATCGCTGCGAAAGCACCCGGCGGGCCTCTGCATATCGTTCGGCTGCTTTCCACACGCGCAGCGTGTTGCCGCCGGCGATTTGCCGGATGTCGCCGTCCGAGTAGCCGCGCTGACGCAAACCCTCGAGTAACGCCGGGTAATCGGCAACGCTTTTCAGCCCGTTCGGTAGTGAGTCGCCGACGCCGTCGAAGTCAGAGCCGAAGCCAACGTGATCGACGCCGACCAGCGCGACTATGTGGTCGATGTGATCGAGCACGTCGTCGATATCGGCATACGGCGGCGGGTTCTCCCGACGATACTCGCGCTCGAAAACCGGCACCGGTTCGTACTGGCTGAGTTCGTTCGCATCGCGATACGCGGCTTCTTTGGCAAAGTAATCGATGTACCACCGGTTTGCGTCCGCGGTCAGAAACGCCGAACCGAAGTTGACCTGGATCACTCCGCCAGCGGCGGCGATTCTGGTTATCAGTTCGTCACTCAGGTTGCGCTCGAAGCCCGGCGTGAAGGCGCGTGCCGACGAATGCGTTGCCAGCACCGGCACGCTCGATAGCGCGAGGACATCGTCCACCGCCTCGTCGGTGATATGGGACACGTCGATCATGATGCCGAGGCGATTCATCTCGCGGACAACGCGCTGGCCGAAGGGGCTGAGACCGTTCCATGGTCTCTCGTCGTCGTAGGATGAGTCGGCAATCTGGTTCGCCTTGCCGTGTGCAAGCGTGATGTAGCGGACGCCTCGTCGGAAGAACTGCTCGAGATTGTCGATGTCGTTTTCAATCGCCGCACCGTTCTCGATGCCGAGCGCCAGCGCGATGCGTTGCGACCGGACGATTTTCTGCAGGTGATGGGTTGAGTGAGCGATCTCGAACTTGTCGCCATGCCGCCTGCAGACGAGCTCGACGAGATCGATCAGGTAATTAGCGAAATCGCGTGCGGTTCCGGACCGCTGTTTTTCCACCGGCACGAAAATCGACATGAAAGCCGCATGCAGGTTGCCTGCACGGGCTCGCGGGTAGTCGAAGTCACCGTTCTCGGTGGCTTTGCCGATGTCCTCGAACTCGCGCGCGAGGCGGTAAGGCACGTCAATGTGCGTATCCACGAGAAAAAGTTGATCGCTGTGCTCACTGATCTCGTGATTCAGAACCAGCGTTGCGGAAAAGAACAGCACGACCGCTGTAATGGACCAGAACTTGATCATCGAAGTCTCCATCGAACGCGCGGGCAGCGATGCCCTCGATGCAAACCATGCTAGTCCGGTGTGGGAAAATGAGAATCGACGAATACTCAGCCTATCCTGAGTTTTCGACCGGAGTACCGTGCCGCACGCGCACGGTTCGTAAATGCGCCTATACCGAAAAGAGTCAGTCCCGGTCCCTCGTATTGGCCATGTCCGCCTGACGCTTCAGCCAGCTAAAAAATGTGCCGACGTGTTCGGAGTCCTGCACGCCGGGCGGGCATACGAAGTAGTAACTGAACTGTGAGCGAATGCTGATATCGATTGGCTTGATCAATCGGCCGCTGCTGAGGTTCGGCTCCACCAGCAGGCTGCGGGCGAGGGTAATGCCCTGGCCCTCCATCGCCGCCTGTTGCAGCGCCATGTGGTCGCCGTAACGGGTGGTGGGTTGTTGCTTCGGAAATTCGATGTCGGCAGCCGCGAACCAGCGCTCCCAGTCATCCATGGCTTCCGTCGCGTAGATCAACGGATAGTCGAGAATTTCGGTCTTCGATTTGAACGGGCTGTTGCCCTTCAGAAGGGCAGGGCTGCAGACCGGAAATACCTCGGAATCGAACAGGCGTTCGACATACACGCCCGGCCAGCTGCCTCGGCCGAAGCGAATTGCGGCATCGATTTCCGGCGCACGGTGAAAGTCGACCGGGTCGTAGGAGCAGGAGAGTCTCAATTCCAGGTCGGGGTGTTCTTGCTGGAAGTCGACGATGCGCGGCACCAGCCACAACGTCGCAAACGACGGCAGCACGCTCAACGTCAATGTCGGCGTTGCTGCCTGTCGTCGAACCCTCGCAGTGCCCTGGCGAATGACTGCGAGACCTTCGGAGATCGCATCACGAAAGGTTGCACCTAATGGTGTTAGTTCGATCTTCGGCCCGTCGCGGTGAAACAACGGCCGCCCGAGGTCCTGCTCGAGTCGTTTAATCTGGCGACTGACGGCGCCCTGGGTGACGAACAGCTCTTCGGACGCCTTTGTGAAGTTCAGGTGCTGCGCGGCGCTTTCGAATGCACGCAGTGCGTTGAGTGGCGGCAGATCTCGTGGCATGGAACCCCCCTTCATGAGCAAACGTCATGACAGTCGTTCGAAATTCTCCGTGTTCCGATCAGGCGCCGTTCGCTATCGTCATTGCCGATGAAATTCCCTTTCAAATGGACGATCGAATGATGCCCGGTACAGCCCACGTCAAAATTCAAGTTTCGGACCTGGACGAGCAGACGCGTTTTTACACGGCCGTGCTCGGCAGGCAGCCGGTATTCGTCGATGCACATACCGCCGTCTGGATCACGGAAAAGCCGCGCCTTCGCTTCGAAATAACGGCTGAATCCGGCCAGGGGCGCCAGTTCGTGCGCTCAGGACCAGTCTAGGGTCGCCAGCCCGGCTTTCACAGATTCAAATATGTGAAAAAATGACCTGAACAGTTGTCCGTGATGCCCGGACGGTCAGGCAGCGATGTCCGGGTATTACCGCCGACTGGCCCCGCTGGGCGATTTACCCTATAGCTTGACAGGTGCGGACGGAATTCAATTGCCACTAGACTGGGTGCTTCGTGCGCCGCGAATTCGGGTCACACAGGGGATTCCGCCGCCTGCGTAGTGTAAGCACAACAACCTAAAAACGGGGACATGCGCCATGGAGTTCTTCAAATCCTTTATCAACATCATGGCCTACGCCTCGCTGGGTTTTTCCGCGACGGCCGCTTACCTGAAGATCAACAAGGTTTGGAAGCGCAAACACAACGCGGAGGTGGCGAGCAGCGTGTCGATCGTTGGCAACTTTGTCGACCTGATCCCTCTCACTTTCTTCGGCCTGTACTACATGGTCTACATGCAATGGCAGGGTTTCATTGATAGCGTGATCTGGATTGCTGCGGGAGTCGTGTCGGTCTTGATCGGAGCTGGTGTGTGGGTACCGGAAAACCGACGCAAGTCATTCTGGACAGAGTTGAAAGAAGCATTGCGTCTCGAGAAATCCGAGGTCGGTCACCTCGCGATGGCTATGCTGCGGCCGTCCGGAGCCAACGCCATCATCGAGATTCTGACCTCCTTCGCCTACCTCGATCGCGAGCTCGAGCCGCGCGAGAAGGCGTACATCGAGACCTTCGCGAAGAACTGGCATGTCGAAATCGACTGGGACGCGCAGAGGTCTCTTGCTGACCTTGACCGCGCTGCCGGCCTGATTAAAACGCGCGACGCGGTTGTCCGCTATGTGAATGCGTCGCCGCCTGCCGAGCAGGTTTTGCAACTGATAGATCTGTTGCAGTGCCTGGTGAGTATCGACGATGCCGTCACGGCGGAAGAGTCCCTGATGCTATCCGAGGCACAGGGACTTTTGTCGAACTACGCAGAAAGCACAGAGAAATCAGCTGCGTTTACGGTCGTCATCGCGCCGCAAAGTGACGAACACGATGCGGCCCTTTCCGCCTTGTTGCCCGATGCCCGGAAGATCGCCGTGGCGGGCGGCTCAGGCTACGTCGTGGGTTCCTACTTTTCGCACGCGTTCGCGGAGCTGATTCGCGATCAATACAGGGCGCTCGGGTTTTTCACGGTGGATGTGGGCGAGCAGGTCGC
>JABDKF010000158.1 GCA_013003155.1 Woeseia sp.
CCTGAATTCTTTACGTTTGTGGTCTTCTCGCCGAGTGCCTATCGTGTGCTCGTCGACCGCACCTTGCGGCTCGGCAAAAGGAGCAGTCACAGTTCGTTAAAGGAGATTAGACCATGCTAGATAATGGCCAAAGGACGCGTGATCCGTTCACGTTCAGCCTGGGCGGAATGGCGACGATAGCCTCGTTTGCTTTCGCGCCAGCCGTCGCCAATGACCGGATCAACAAGATCCGCGACAACGGCCTGAATAAGGCCCAAAACGACCGAAACCGGGAAAGCCAGACCTGGCAGCCCGACCAGGGTCGAACCGCACAGTCAAACTGTGCGTAATAAGAACAAGCGGGGCGCGGCCAGCAGGGCCGCGTCTCCTATTAACCTCCTATGATTTCCAATTCGCCCACGTCAGATGCGACGTTGTCAGACGTGGCGGAACGGGCCGGAGTTTCGATAAAAACGGCCTCAAGGGTCGTCAATAACGAGGAACACGTGCGGCCAACGACGCGGGCACAGGTACTTGCCGCCGTTGTTGCGTTGAACTACCGGCCCAATGAATATGCCCGCTACCTCGCAAGTCGACGTTCGTCACACCGCCCCTAGCTTGTTCTTCGCTTGACTTGCCGGCGCTCTGAACCAGCGCCCAGACTGCAGCCGGCAGAACGAGCTGCTTGACGCGTTTACGCCCGGCATAACGCGGCGCTTCGCATAGAAAAGAAGCATGCTAATAGGCGTCCAGGGAACCCCTCAGTCTTCCAGACCAAATTTCTCTATCGCAAATTTTTTCTTCGCGCGGTGCCATTTGTAACTTTCGTTCTGTTAAATTGACAACGCTGTCATTCCTTGATAACTATAGCTGAAGGTTCAGGGGGACCTGCCGCTTGATTCCAGCGATCGCGACTATTTCAGGCGTTGAAAGCACAATAATAAAACCGTTTAGAAACCTACAATTACAGACCACTCTTAATCTCATTGCTTACTGAGAGACGGCCGCTATGAAGTTAACATATCAACGCAACCCGGGACGCAGACTGAAGCAAGTCGTAAATCTGCAACTGCCGCGCTGTTTGTGTATTCCAGGGAGTTATCGATGATGTTTCGTTCGCAAGCATCGCTGCGTGTTGCAGCGTCATTGGCCGCTTTACTAATCGTCTCCGCCTGTTCCGACGGCCAACAGGCACAACTGTCGGCAGTTGAAACCATCGAGGTACCGACCGCCACGCCTGGTCAGCAGGCTAATCAAAACATCAGCGATCCTACGCTGGAAATCCCCGTCACCTACCCGGTGGCGGACGGCGACGAATTGACGCTGGTCTGGAGCGAGGAGTTTGACGGCCCCGACATCGATCCGGAAAGGTGGTTTTTTGCGACCGGGGACGGCACGGAGAAGGGTCTTCCCGGGGGCTGGGGCAACAACGAGTTGCAGTATTACCTGCCCGACAACGCGATGATTGTGAACGGTGCACTCGAGATCACAGCACGCCGCGAGACCGTAGGCGATTTGGACTACACATCAGCACGCATCAACACCGAGGATCGATTCGCGTTCAAGTACGGCCGAATAGAGGCAAGCATCAAGCTGCCAGCCGGGCAGGGGCTATGGCCGGCTTTCTGGATGCTGTCACAGGACAGTGATTACCTGTGTGGCGGCGTGCCCTGTGTCTGGGCGGCAATTGGTGAGATAGACATTGTGGAAGCTGTCAATCTCGACGGCACCGGTGGCAATGAGATTTTTGCCACACTTCACTACGGCGGTGAATTTCCGAACAACACGAGTAGCGGGGACACCTTTACGCCGGCAGTGGATGTGACGGATGATTTTCATACCTATGCCATTGAATGGGATGAGGATGAAATCCGCTGGTACTTCGACAACCAAATTTACCTGACACAGAATTCGTGGTTTTCAACGGCTGATAACCAGCCGTATCCCGCACCGTTCAATCAGAATTTTCACATACTCCTGAACCTCGCCGTTGGCGGTGACTTCCCCGGCGCGCCTAACGGCACCACGCCTTTCCCGGCAACAATGGCAGTCGACTGGGTTCGCGTTTATTCGGGTGAGCCGCCACCGGCAGAATCCGGCGCTGCACCGGACGATGGCGTATTTTCCACAGATCCGAATGCACCGGCACCGCTCGCACCGCCAGGCGGACTCGACAACTTTGGTTCGGGCGCCACTTTCAATTCCTTCTTCGCCGGTGACGCCGACTTCAAGCCGACGCTGCAGGTCACCAGCGGCAATGCTTATCTTGACGATGAAGGGGCGCCTGCCGATGTTGGCTTTGTTGCCTTCGTTGGGTACGAGGCCGGCTTTGCCGTGGACTACGAGACGTTTAGCTTCAAAGTGAAAGGCTTGCCGAGTGACGAACTTGAGGTGAAATTCTTCGGCTCTCCTGACATCTCGTTAATCATAAATCTCAGCACCTATGCAGGAGCAACAGATTTGGGCAACGGCTGGTACCAGGTGACAATACCGATGAGTGAGTTTGCCGCCAACATCAACGCGTTTAAGGGCTTCCTTATCGGGCCTCCCGGCGATCAGGGTGCACCTTTTTCGTTCCTGCTGACGGACATAGGTTTCAGCGGCACTATCGTCACGAGCCCGGCTGATCCGGGCACGACGCCGGATGTATCGCTGTACGCATTAACTGGCTTGCCGGACCTGGTGTTCGGCGAGGACTATCAGGAAATTACGACCTTCGGCTCGGGTGCGCTGCTTATTGGCGACAACATGAGCGACGTAGATTTTAGTCCAGTGACGTCCGTGACCACCGGCTTCGGTTACAACAAGTGGAATGCACAGCTAGCTTATACGGGTTTCGCCGCCGGCTTCGCGTCCGCTTACGAGACGCTGGACTTCAAGGTCAAAGGCATGAGCGGCGACGTAATCCGGGTCAAGCTGCTCAATGACCCCAACCCCGCCTACGTTGACATCGATCTGACCAGCTCTGGCTATGCCACAGCACTGGGCAACGGCTGGTACCAGGTCGCAGTCCCGATCGCAGACTTCCCGGGCGATGTTGCAACGGCTTCCGGCTTGTTGTTCGAGACGATTGAGCCCGCGCCAGAGACATCGTTCACGTTCCTGCTGACGGACATTGGCTTCAGTGGCACCCCCGAGCCGGGCGACGGTGAGCTGCTGACCAACGGCGATTTCGAAGCCGGCCAGGATCCCTGGATAAACCAGGGAACCGTCATTGACGATGGCGGCAACAATGTGTTGCAGGCGGTTGTCACGAACCCGGATCCGGGTCAGCCGTTCCTCGTCAACGCCAGCCAGATTATTCCGATAACGCCGGGTGAAACCTACACGCTGACCTTCAGGGCCAGGGCGACGGTCGCGAGAAATATTATTGCCGGCATCG
>JABDKF010000159.1 GCA_013003155.1 Woeseia sp.
GGCCCCAGCTCACCCCAGTTCTTGCTGAGCTCCGCAAACGTGTTGCGGATAATCCAGCGATCGAGCAGCGGCATCAACTGATAGCGTTCCGCGGCCGGCATGAACAACGCCGGCGAGAGGAGGTCACCCGCTTCGTCGAGCATGCGCACGAGGACTTCGCAATGTGCCGGTTTTGATTCATCGCGAATCGGCAGTACCGGTTGGCAGAACAGTACGAAGCGATTTTCTCGCAGGGCCTCCTGGATGCGCCCGATCCACTCGATTTCTTCGCTGCGCTGCACCAGCTCCGTATTGTCTTCTTCAAAGACCTTGGTGCGATCGTTGCCACCTTCTTTCGCCGCCCGGCACGCGATTTCTGCCGAGGCCATTGCCGCCATGATGCCGTCAGTTTCACGGTTGATCGCAACCAAACCGACGCTCGCCGTAACGCCGAGCTGCCGGTTGCCTGAAACCACGGTTTTGGCGTGGATTGCTTCCCGAATGTTATCCGCAATAGTAATGCCAACTTTGACATCACAGTTGGATAGGACAATAGCGAATTCGTCGCCGCCCAGACGCGCGAGTACATCGCTGTCGCGGAGGAGTCCGCGCAGCTGCTTCGCGATACGGCGAATCAGCATATCGCCTTCCTGGTGCCCCATCAGGTCGTTGACGACGTGCAGCTGGTCGATATCGACGTGCAGCAGGCAGTGTTGCTGATTCTTGCTGCGCGTGTGCGCGAGCATGCCCAGCAAGGAAGACTCGAAACCGCTGCGATTAATCAGTCCGGTTAACGAATCATGGTGAGTGTGGATGATGCGCGACGCTTTTTTTGCCATCACGTCGAGTAAATTGCGATCGCCATTGGAAAACGTATGCAATTCCCGTCGCGCAACGACGGCGAGAATCCCGATGGCCGTGCCGTGATCGTCCATGATGGGATAGGCCAGCAGATTCTCACCGCGCCCGGCGAACAGTCGGTCGCGCAGGTCGTTGTCCGCCTCGTTAATAATGATGCTGTGGACCTGCGACTCAACCCAGTCATAAATCGTCGTGGACAATAGTGTCAATGCGTCATCGATGTTTGGCGGGGCATCACGCTGGTTGGTCTGGTGAAGGAACAAGCCTCGATCGCGACATATCAGCGCGGCAAAGCCTACATTCAGGTAGTCAACGCAGTTGTGTACGAGGTGGCTTAGTGCTTCCTGGCCCTCTTCAAAGTGCTCAATCTGGTCTTTCGTCGAGTAGACAAGATTTAATTCCTCATAACGTTCAGTCAACTCCTTCGCCAGCTGGTTGCATTCCGTGTGCAGCTCGAGTTCTTCCAGCATAAACGCCGCGACGCTGCTGAACGCAGCGCAGATTGCTTCACTGGCGGTGGACATGGCAATGCTTGCCTGCGTGTCATAGTCGGCAACTATCCAGCCGACGTGACCGTTCGCATGCATCTCCAACGAATATCGATACTGCAGCCTGTCTTCCGGCAGTTTTCGTCGTTCGACGCCGTTGCCGACGTCTGCCCAGTGGTGGTCGCCGCCGTCATCGTTAGCAGCGTTATCTATCGTTCCATCTTTGGCCGGATTCGAGCTCCAGACCAGCGCATTATTCGTGTCGCGAATTTCAACAGCAGAGGCGCCCACGAAAGAGCGGCGCAACATTTGTTCGTACTTCGACATCGACAAGAGAATTAGGGCATTCGCATTCATATCAGGCCACACCGCTGTCAGCATAATCGTTCAGGCAATGATCAATATGCGACAGGAGCTGGCGCATGCTGACCGGTTTTTCCATGAAGGACAGGTTTTCGATTGCGCCAGTCCAGTCCCGGTGCTCCAGTTCCGAGCGTGAGGTCAGAACGACAATGGGAAAGCCTCTGTCCGGGTAGGTCGCTTCGATGGCTTCGCAGAGCTCCCTGCCTGACATGCGCGGCATGTCGATATCGGTCACGACAAAGTCTGGATGTGCTTCGGCAAGCTTTTCCATGCATTCGAGGCCGTCCCTTGCGCTATCCACCACGTAGCCGGCCTGTTCGATGCCGAGCCGCAGTACGCGGATTACCGCTGGATGATCGTCAACTATCAGTATTTTTTTCATTGCTAGATCGCCTGCTTCACTGTCGTGGTTTCTTTCCACAGATTAATGATGAACTCGGAGCCTTCCTCGCGATCGTGATTGAGCGACAGGGTTCCATGGTGCAACTCAATTATTTGCTTGGTGAGTGCGAGCCCTAAACCGTGACCGCCGATGCCTTGTACCCGCTTATCGGTCGATCGATAGAATTTGTCGAATATTTTCGCCGCCTCTTCCTCGCTTACGCCGATCCCGGAGTCCGCAACGCGAATTTGCACGGCATCGTCGGTTTCTTCGATGGTCAGTCTTACTTCGCCGCCCGGCTGGTTGTACTTCACCGCATTGCTCAGCAGGTTGGTGATTGCGATACGCAGCAGTGCCTTGTCGACCAGGACGGGATTCATTTGCTTCGGCACGTCGAAAACAAATTCGAGGTCCTTGTTCTTTCCCGCATGTCGCGCTTCGTCAAACGCCGCGGTCGCAACGTCAGGGAGTTTCACAAGGCTGCGTGACGGCGTCAGGCTGCCGCTCTCAATCTGTGTGAGGCTCAGCAGGCTGCTAATCAACGAGCTCAGACGTTCAACTTCCTCGGAGATCACGTTGGCCGCCTCAACGCGAAACTCTTCCTTGCGCCCGGATTCGCCCAACAGGGACTCGCTGTATAAGGCCAGTACGTTCAGCGGCGACTTCAACTCATGAGACAGGTGGGCGACAAAATCGCCGCGCGCCTGGCGTGCGAGCGCTTCCTGGGTTTCGTCGCGGAAGATGATCAGCGTGCCAAGGACTTCGCCATCCTGTTTCGATGAAAACAGCGTGTAGGTTTTGGTTGCGATGGCGCGCTCATTCAGCGCCTGCAGATTGAAGCGTATGGTCTCGGTAAAATGCCGGGCGTTGCTGCCGGTCTGGTACTTGGCCAGCAGCGCAAGAATGTCGGGGTTTTCACACCACTGGTGCGGTTCCTTGCTCATGATGACCTGGGATGACACCCCAAACATCGTCGCCAGTTTCTGGTTCGCAAAGGTGATACTGCCGGTCTCATCGAGAATCATGATGGCCTCTGGAACCGCTTCGAGAACAGTTTCGACGCGATTCTTGCGGTAGTTCATCAATTTGCTCGAGGTAATCAGCTTTTGCTGATCCTGTTCCAGCGTGCCAATGCGGTTACGTGCCAGCTCGATGACGCTATTGAAGCGCTGCATGAATTCGGCCAGTTCGCCGGAGGCGGTTATTTCAATCTGGCGCAGGGATTCGCCTTCGAGTAGTTTGCTGACCTGCTCATTGGCGACCGCGATGGGTCGCGTTTCGCGGCGCAACAGAAAATAAAACAAGGGAACGAGCAGAATTACTGGCAGTGAGACGGTTGCGAGGAACGACAGTTGGTCAGCACCGTAGCCAAGCCGGGGGACGAAATAGCCGAGCCGCACGAAGCCGCGCAAATTACCAGCTTCAAGCAATGGCGCATGAAACTCCATGATCGGTTGATGATTCGTTGGCAATCGCTGCGCAAGTTCGCCGATCCAGCCGGAGGGCTCGCGTGGCATTTGCGGGATGGGCGCAATCACACCGTCGGCGACGACTTCGGCGACACTCAGGCCGTCTTCGTTGATGACACTGGCGTAGGCGAAGTGGTCGTTGCTGGCGCTGTGACGCAATACCTGCAAGACACCTTGTTGCTTGCCGCCGGGCACCAGCTGTTCGTAAGGGACGCTGGCGACAGCACGAGCGAGACTCAGCCCCTCAGAACGGATCGCGCTGACTCGCTCATCCTGCTGGTATTGGAAAATGACGAACGCAATCGCGGCGATGGCCGACAGCGAGGCGACAAGGATGACGAGTCCGATTCGATCAGCTTTAAGCAATGCCTTGTCTCTCAGTATCATTAAGAAAAACAGATAGTTAAGCTATCACTAGTGCGACAGCGTGTTGCTGGCGGCCTCACTTGCAGGCTGGGTTGATGCACGAACTCGCGGGCCCACCAGCTCTATCTATCGGCCACAGCAGGCATTTCTTTAGTTGGATCGTCGGTGGCGGGGTAGCGCGAGGCCGGCTGCAAAGCGGCTTGCTGGAAGGTCCACTGAGAAGGGTCATTTCAGGCTGAAGCCATCGTATGGCAGCTGTTAGCCACTCATTCTGAAAACCTCACCCTGATCAAGGGCGCGTTCGCGGTGCATCAGGATCCATTGGGCGTTCTCATCGAGCGCCGCGTTGCCGAGTACGCGTAAAACGCGACGTTTTTCGCTGTCGGAATCCACTTTCATGACGCGTCTTCGTGCGTTTGCAAAAATCCGGCGCATGAACCGGTATTGCTTTAACAATTCGGCGTCACCCATGCTGAAGCTGTAGGACTGACGAATACCGACGAGCAGCAGCATGATGCCCATAAGAACAACGAGCGGATCGTGGAATCGATCGTTGTCGGCCGGACTGAGCACTATAAATAGTGCGATTGACACAAAGCCAATCCAAAACACGATATTGGACAGTACCTGGGTGTTGCGGTGACGACGCAGGCGCTCCTCGCCTTTGCGTCGGTAGTAACCCAGTTGGCCGGTGTTTTCATCGCCCAGCCACTCGCGCAGCGCGAACGCAAGTCCGGCGTGTTTATTGTAGTTTGCCGCATCGCACTCGATGCCGGCTGCGCGCATGACATTACGTATCCAGCCAAGATCCGGGTCCTGGGTTTGCAGAAAATTGTCATGAGCAAACTTGGAGACCTTACCGCGACGCACGCCGGACGCAGCCCAGTAAAACTGCACGCGCAAGCCTTCTGCAAGCGTGCGGTAATCGAGGTACTTCCTGTGCCAGCCGCGCCGGTCGGCGAGCCAGTGAAGTCCCGTTGCGGCCAGAAACAGACCCAGGAAGGCGTACAGGAAAAACGGGGAGGGCCGCAAATCGGAATAGAGTATGTATAAGAGTCCCATCATTAATGCGATCAGGTGCTTAATGCGCAGCGTGCGCATCAGTCGTTTCTGGTAAAAGATGGCGAGCCAGTCTGCGGCGCAGAACACCTGGTCGATATCGTGCAGCCCGGGTGGCAGGTCCTCGGTCGCCGATTTCGGCAGCAAGGACCACGATTCGTCACGAATAAGGTCCTGGTGCTTAACGGCATCCTTGCTGAATTCGGATGAATAGTTAAAGACCCGTTGATGACGTTCGGGCAGCGATTTTGTTCGTTCTGAGTCGTTATCGAGCGTGTACCACCACCAGTCGAGCGCTTTGAGTGGGGGCTCCGGCGCGCCGTTCTTACGATTCCGTGAACACACGATGTGAAAAACCAGGTCACTTTCGTCGTCGCTGAGTAGTAAGCCGCCGCCTGCGGTCGATGGCGTATAGCCCGGCATGACATCGTCGTGATGAAAGCGCACCACCTGGCCGGTTCCTCCCAGTTGATCCGTAACCTTGCCATCCCACAGCGCAAGCAAGATATGACAGTGCGCGCACAGGAAAACGCCGAGCTGCGCGTACTGCAGGTTGCGATCATCGCCATAGTCTTTGATAGAGGATTCATCATTGCCTTCAGTAATCGGCAGCTCAAAGACCTCGCGAGCCTGTGCGTGAAGCTTCTGGAATTTTTCCTGCGCCTGGGGGGCGGCGAAATCCTCCAGGTACAGGTCCAGTGGCATTGGCAGCGGCGCAATGACGGGGATACCTAGCGCCAGCGCTTCTTCTGCAACAAGTTGGTCCGCGCCTTCCGCCAGCGCGGACATCACCGTGATGCCGCGCTCGGGGTAGTCGGCTAGAAGTTCCTTTAAGAAGGTACGCACCCGCGTGCGGATACCGGGTACCTCGGCTGCGACGAGGTCGCGGTGCCCGGTGACGCCGACGATCAGCGGAACGGCCAGACCCGTTTGGCCAGCGACCAGCGTCGTGCTTTGGCGCTCAATTGAATCCATAGGTAGTGCCGTTGCGCCTCGCGGAATATCTGGATCGACTGCCAAGTAAACGCGATCGACTGGCACATCCCTCGCAACTTTTGCCTTCGGTATCACGGCTGTCAGACAAGAACCGGATCAAGCCACGTTGCCCGAACAGGGCTCATCCGCTCCGATGCTCCTTAAGTCTCGAACGGGATGACCATCTCGGCCAGCGTGTGCTGAATATTCAGTCCGCGGGATTTCAATTCGCCGTATCGGTTGTATTCGTCATAGTCATCATCGAATTCTGTCTTTTCGAGCTCGTTGAGGAACTTCTCGATATCGTCCAGTGCATGCTCATAGTGTTGCTTGTCCAACTCCTCGATGGCTTGCTCAACCTTTTTACGCAACTTTTGCATGTCATCGTCGCTGTCGATGTCGTCATCGGCAAGCTCAACGTTGTCGCGCAGTCGCAAGAGTTTGTAACGCGTGAGCTGCACGAAATTATCGAAAGTCGCTTCCGCTTCGTCGTACGGACTGCCAAAATCAATGTGCATGCCAAGTACGAAATAACTTTTCTCCTCCGCGTCGCCCTCCGAGCTGCCACACGCGTTGGTACGATCGCTCGCATTGCCTTCCCAGTTTTCCCCTATCGAAGGAAAATACACGGTGTTGTAGGTGCCCTCGATCGCGTCGTGCAGCGTCGAGCGCCATACCGTTCTGTCGCGGAACTGAGGATCGTCAATGCCTGGGGCGGCCGCGGCGTAGCCTGGATCGGCCGGACTGAGGCTCGCTGGATCGCATTCGAACAGGTTACCGTCGAGTTTGCTGTGAATGGTCTTGACGGTGTCTGTCGTAATCCTGATAGCAGGTGCATCGGTCTTGACAATCGTGATTTTCGGCGACCCGCACAAATACTCCTGGAATATCAATTCACCTGCCAGTTCGGGTTGGCTTTGAATAACAGTTGCGAACGGGTCCAATGCATATCGTCCAAGATCACAACGCCCTGTGTCAGGCGACACGCGGGGATCAATAAATGTCCAGGCCCGATACAGGATAGTGGCCTCGTCCGGATCGAACTCCGCCGATTCCGGCAGAATAAGTCTGTGCTCATCGATCGTGTTACAGCCGGGTTCTTCACCTGGTTCTGTTTGTGACGCCTTGCAGTTCTCCGGATTTTCGATACTGCCAATTATCTCGACCGGTGCAGGTGTCACAGGTTCGTACTCAATCACATAGGATGTAACCGGCAAAAGATTGGCATTCTGACCTTGCATTGTCGCTGCGTACCAGCTGCCGTTTTGGCCGGCGAAGGCCAGATAATCGCGTTCGGAAAGACCGAACAAAACGTTTTCCTCGCTGCCGGGAACAACAGAATTGGTGGGTTCATTGTTTTCCGCGGTCGCACCGGGTGCCCAATTCGCATAAGGATCGACACTATAGCTGCCGGCAATTTCTCCCTCTTCGTTGCCCCAGCGCCAGCCCTCATCGCTATAAGTCGCGCTGGGCAATTGGTAGCCCCCAAGCCACGCCATCAATTGTGGATCGGCGAATAACGACACGATAGCGGCATTTTCATCCGCCGAAGTAACCGTCGCAAGGTAGCCGCGATACTCAGTGCCGTCGATCGTGAACGATGCGCTATTCGCTTCGTTGCTGGCGGCGGCCCAGGTCACCGCAGTGCCCGAGGTGACCAGTTGATAAAAATTGTTTCCGTGAGCGATCGATCCTGCCGGCTGTTGCGCGAAGCACATCATGGGACCGAACAAGATCGTCAAGCCGATGCACCTTATTACGCTTCGAGAAAGGTTCATGTGTGTATCCCCGTTGTTTGGCCAATTGTGCGATTCAGAATTCAGG
>JABDKF010000160.1 GCA_013003155.1 Woeseia sp.
GAACGCTCAAGAAGCGTCGCGATGCCTACATCGAGAGGCTTAATGGCATCTACGCTGCCAATCTGGATCGTCGCGAGGTGACCCTGCTGCGCGGTACGGCGCGCTTCGTTTCGCCGCATGAAATCGATGTTGACGGGAGTCGCTATCGTGCATCAAAGATCGCGATTGCGACGGGCGGCTATCCGAGCGTCCCGGATATCCCCGGCGCCGAGCTCGGGTTCACGTCTGACGGTTTTTTTGAGCTCGAGGAACGGCCGCAACGCGTTGCCGTGGTAGGCAGTGGCTATATCGCGGTAGAGCTCGCAGGCGTATTCAATGGCCTCGGCTCGGACACCACCGTGCACATCCGTAAAGACGGCATTCTGCGGGATTTTGACGAGATGCTTGGTGCCGAGGCACGCGCTGTCATGGAAGCTGACGGTGTGAAGTTCGTCACCAGATTCGTGCCGACTGAGCTTGAGCGAACGAGCGACGGCATGGTGTTGCATGCAGCAGACGGGCGCCGTTCAGCGCCGGTTGACGGCGTGCTGTGGGCAATCGGCCGCACGGCCAACACGCGTGGTCTTGCTGTCGATATTGCAGGCATTGAAACCGACCTGGCGGGGTTCATCCCGGTTGACGATTTCCAGGCCACCAACGTGAAGCATATTTTCGCGCTTGGCGACGTGACTGGCCGTGCCGCATTGACCCCGGTCGCAATCGCCGCCGGACGACGGCTGGCAGACCGGCTCTTCGGTGGCATGAGTGAGCGACATCTGGAGTACGAGTGCATTCCCACAGTCGTCTTTACGCACCCGCCGATCGGCACGGTAGGACTAACAGAGGCCGAAGCACGCAGCGCGCACGGCGAGGCGACGCAGGTTTTCCATTCCCGCTTTAACCCGATGCAGTACGCACTGCGCACCGAGAAAGTAGCAACGACGATGAAACTGATCACGGTCGGTGAAGAACGCCGTATTGTCGGTTGTCACATGATTGGCGACGGCTGCGATGAAATGTTGCAGGGTTTCGCCGTGGCTATCCGGATGGGGGCGTGCAAGCAGGACTTCGACGACACCGTGGCAATACACCCGACCAGCGCCGAGGAACTCGTTACGATGCGCTGAGGTTGAGCTGACCCAGCACGCTTTCAGTATCGGGCCGCACGCCGCGCCACAATTCAAAGGATTCGGCAGCCTGCTCCACGAGCATGCCCCACCCCATTAGTGAGCGTGCGGCGCCGTGCCTGGCCGCCCAGCTGCTGAACGGCGTTGGCGCCAGACCATAAGACAGGTCATAACAAACCGTCTTGTCCGAGACTGCAGTTTTCGGATATGGCGGCGTTTCGCCTTGCAAGCTCGCGGATGTCGCATTGACGATCAAATCAAACTCAACATCGCGCGGTACGTTCTGAAAGCGGCAAGATTTTACGGGCACCTCTCCTGAAAAATGCATCACGAGTGCTTCAGCCTTCGGCAAGGTGCGATTTGCGATAATAATCTGCGTCGGCTTTTCAGCACACAGTGGCCCCAGGATGCCGCGAGTTGCACCGCCAGCACCCAGGATCAGGATATTCGCGCCCTGCAATTCGAGTTCTTCGTTCTGCGTAAGGTCCTGAACCAGGCCGGCGCCGTCGGTATTATCGCCGAACAGCTCATCGTCTTTAATCAGTAAGGTGTTTACCGCCCCGGCGACACGCGCCCTATCACTCAGTTCGTCGGCCATCAAGGCGGCATCGCCTTTGTGTGGCGTGGTGATATTGAGCCCCTTACCGCCGGCGCGTTGGAATTGACGCACGGCCGAATCCAGGCCGCCGGGCTCTACCTGTATCAGGTCGTACTGCATATCCTGCTCGGTTTGCAATGCAAACAGGCGGTGTATGACCGGTGAACGGCTGTGCGCGACCGGATAACCCATCACGCCGTAGCGGTCAGGAGCGGTCATGCGAGCTGTGCCTTACAAACAGCGGCAAAAATAACGGTGAATTTCATCATGTCTTGATCAAATCATTTCGGCTCAATAGCAGGCCCGCTCACTTTCTGGCCCTCGTCAATATAACCGCTGGAAAAGTGATGTCCATGAGGAAACTTCCTCAGTTATCCTGCAGCCAGCGCGCGGCATCCAATGCGAAGTAGGTGAGCACCGCGCTCGCACCGGCGCGCCGAATCGCTAGCAGTGATTCGAGGACTGCTTGCCGTTCATCGAGCCAGCCGTTTGCTGCAGCCGCCTTGATCATCGCGTATTCGCCGCTGACCTGGTAGGCAAACGTCGGCACTGCAAACTCATCCCGCACCCGCCGCACGATGTCGAGGTACGGCAACGCCGGTTTTACCATGACGATATCAGCACCTTCGGCAATATCCATGGCAACTTCACGCAGTGCCTCGTCGGAATTGGCCGGGGCCATCTGGTAGTTGTGCTTGTCGCTTTTACCCAGGCTAGTAGCGGAGCCGACTGCATCCCGGAACGGCCCGTAGAAACACGATGCATACTTTGCGGCGTAGGACAGGATCACCGTGTTGACATGGCCGCTGGTTTCGAGGGCGCTGCGAATGCTGCCAATGCGGCCGTCCATCATGTCCGACGGCGCGACGATGTCGGCACCTGCATTGGCATGAGATACCGCCTGGCGCGTGAGGATATCTACCGTGCGATCGTTCAGCACATAGCCAGCATCATCAATGACGCCGTCCTGTCCATGCGTCGTATAAGGGTCGAGCGCAACATCCGTAATCACTGCAAGCGATGGCTGGGCTTCTTTTATCGCCTTGACGCTCGTTTGCACGAGCCCATCCGGATTCCACGCTTCATCACCCTCCGGCGACTTTTGCTGGTTATCAATTACCGGGAACAGTGCGAGCGCCGGCACGCCGAGCGCCGCCGCCTCGTGGGCCAGCTCGAGTATGCCCTCGAGGCTTGCGCGCTGGACACCGGGCATTGACGGGACTGTCTCACGCCTGTCGCTGCCCTCGAGGATGAATACCGGCAGGATGAGATCGGCCGGCGACAGGTTCGTTTCGGCGACGAGACGGCGTAAGGCCTGAGTACGGCGATTGCGGCGCAGGCGGCTGGCCGGGTAGCGGGAGTTGTGAGTTGGGCACATAGGATGTCGCATTGATTGCTAAGACTTGGATTTTCCCCGTAAATCGGTAGGGTTTCCATGCCTTCTTCAAAAAAAGCCCTCCGAAGGGAAATAAAAGGTTCCATGAGCAGGTCTCCTCAAACAATGGCAAGCAATGCATCCGGTGCGCGCAAGCGACGATTTGATGAGCAAGTCAGCGTCTGGCACGGCGATATGTATCGATACGCATTGTGGTTGTGTCGCGATCCGATGCTTGCGGAAGACGTGGTGCAGGAAGCGCTGCTAAGGGCATGGAAATCGCTGGACACGCTGCGTGACGAATCGGCGGCGAAGCAGTGGCTGCTGACGATCGTCCGCCGGGAGAATGCGCGGCACTGGGAAAGGAAGCGCCTGCAGACGGTCGATATCGACGCGCTGACGCCGGCACAAACGGCATTGCTTGGCGAAGAACAGGACACGGAGCGCGATGACGTTCGTGCCGCAATTTTCAAACTCCCGGATGACTACCGGGAGCCGCTGGTGCTACAGGTATTGATGGGCTACACCACTGAAGAAATTGCGTCGGCAATGGGTATCTCGGGCGGCGCAGTGCTGACCAGGCTGCACCGGGCTCGTCATAAACTGAAGGCGCAGCTAAGCAAGCGTTCTGCGCAGTGAGTGAACAGAAACAAATGATGAATTGCGCGAAATTCGAAGAAGCATTGGCGGCCGATCCCCGGCGTGTACCTGCGGGCGGTGACGAGCACCTCGCAAGCTGCACGGCCTGCCGAACCTTGCGCGACGAGTATCTCGAGCTTGAGCAGCGCATTGAACGTGCATTGGCCGTGCCGGTGCCGAAATACCGATCGCCGCTGCTCGATGATCTGGATGTTGACGAAGTTAAGGTTGCCAAACTGCCGGTGCGCCGCCGCTTTTCAGCGCCAGTCGGATTTGGTCTTGCCGCGGTCGTTTCTTTGGCAGCCTGGCTCAGTCTCACGTTGCAGCAACCGGATGTTAGCCAGTTATCGCTGGCCGAGCAGGTTGTGGCACACCTCGACCACGAAACATCATCAAGAGTTATAAGCAACGTCAGCGTTTCGGAACGAACGCTGAACAGTGTGGTCAGTAAAGACATAGCTGAACTGGATCGTGACGTGGGCCTCATTACCTATGCGAGAAGCTGCATCATCAACGGCAAATCCGTGCCGCACCTGGTCGTACAGGGCAGGAACGGACCAATAACCTTGCTGTTGATGCCGGACGAGCCGATCGCTGCCGCGACGCCGCTTGCTGGAAATGCGATTAACGGCGTAATCCTGCCGGTCGGCAATGGCAGCGTGGCAATCATCGCCGAACGCGGAGAACCCTTGCAGGAAATCAGACAAAAAGTTGTCGACTCAATCAAGTGGAAGACCTGATCGAACGAGAGAGTTCGTACAAAGCAACGAATGCCTTGCACAGGTATTCAATCGATGCCCGGCTTGGGCGCGAAAACCAGAGGTAGGAGATTAAAAATGTCAGATAAAAAAGTAACGAAACCGATAGCACTTGCGGTAGGTGCGGCACTCGCTGGCAGCTTTGCGCTGAGCGGTACCGCCGTTGCCGATAGCGGCGCAAGTCCGTTTGCCATGCAGACCCTGGCGGCTGGCTACATGCTGGGCGCTGGCGAAGGCAGTTGTGGCGCGGACAAGAAAGCGAAAGGCGAGGAAGGCAAGTGTGGCGAGGGTAAATGCGGTGCCGAGAAAGGTGGTGAAGGCAGCTGTGGCGGGGACAAGGACGCGGAAGGCAAGTGCGGTGAGGGGAAATGTGGGACCGACAAGAAAGATGCCGAGGGCAGTTGCGGCGGAGACAAAGACGCTGAGGGCAGTTGCGGCAGCATGGGATAAATCGCGCTACCGCTTAAGGACTTATGAGCCCGCAGATACTGCGGGCTTTTTTTGTCAGCGGACTTCAACTTTCTCCAAAGAGACGCAGCGCCCGCAGGAGGCTAACTATTCTGTAAACAAAACTTGTCCTAACCGCTACATTCCTGCACTGTCGCGCGCTGGCAATGTTGCTAAGCTCAATGTCCTGACGGTCGCCGGAGCATGCTGGGATGCCACGAAAAGTTACGCGGTGCGCGTGGTCAGAGGGCGTCAGCCTTCCGTACATCGAGTATCACGACAAGGAGTGGGGCGTACCGGTGCGCGACGATCGCACCCAGTTCGAGTTCCTGTTGCTCGAGGGCGCGCAGGCAGGGCTAAGCTGGTCGACGGTGCTGCACAAGCGCGACGGCTATCGCAAGGCATTCGCCGATTTCGATCCGCAAAAAGTCGCACGGTTTACCAAAAAGCGCGTCGAAAAATTGTTGTTGAATCCGGAAATTATCCGCAACCGCCTCAAAGTAAATTCGGCAATTAATAATGCCCGCGCGTTTCTTGAGGTGCAGGAAGAGTTCGACGGATTTACAAATTACATCTGGCGATTTGTTGATGGCAAACCGATTCAAAATCGATTCAGGGCTGATAGCGATATCCCGGCATCATCCGCCGAATCCGATGCGCTGAGCAAAGACCTGAAAAAGCGTGGCTTCAAGTTTGTCGGCACAACGATCATGTATGCGCACATGCAGGCGACCGGTCTGGTTAACGACCACATCGTAGGTTGTTTTCGGCACAAGCCTTGCGTGACGCTCGCCCGCAAGGCTTAGCGGCTCGTCAGGCGGCCGGCAGGCCGGGCATATCGAACCCCGTTTGTTGCAAGGCATCCAGCAGGGATTCTCGCTGTGCGGCGTTAAGTTCCGCCAGCGGCGGACGCACGCGCCGCCATTCCGGGCGGTTACTGAACTGCGCGACAATAGATTTCAGCGCGGGGATCATCGGTTGCCGTTGCACGATCGCGCGCAGATCCGTTAACGATTGTTGTGCGTCTGCTGCATCTTTTGCCTGCCATAGTTCAAATAAAGCGTTGATTGCAGCCGGGTTGACGTTGGCCATTGCCGAAATACAGCCCGCCCCGCCAGCCCGCATGTTTTGCAATAGCAGCGTCTCGCTACCCACGAACACACGAAAATTATCCCATTCGCGATTCAACAAGGCCTGCGCATAGGACCAGTCGCCGGAACTGTCCTTGATGCCGGCGATGGTGTCCGGATAGGTCTTAACCAGCCTTTCGATCAGCTCAGGGCTTAAGCCTACCTGCGCCACCGGCGGTATGTGATACAGGTAAATACTGAGGCGGCTATCCGCCACCCGCTGGATAACCTCGGAAAAATACGCGAACAGGCCCTCATCACTCACGGTCTTGTAATAAAACGGCGGCAGCATCAGCACGCCGGCACAATCCAGCGTCACGGCAGTTCGTGTCAGCGCCACCGTATCGGACAACGCGCAGCAGCCAGTGCCGGGCATCATTCGCCGCACGTCAATGCCCTGTTCCACGAGGGCATGGAGCAGCGTTGTTTTTTCATCGACGGACAGCGAGTTGGCTTCACTGTTCGTGCCGAACACGGCAAGCCCCACGCCTTGCGCGAGTAACCAGCGGCATTGTGCGCCGAGCAGTGCGGCGTCCGGGCTCAGATCCTCACGGAACGGGGTAATGACCGGGCACAGTACGCCCGACATGCGTTTGACACGCATTAGTTTTGAATCGTAACGACGGTGATGCCGACCAGGCCTGCCGGCGTCGTGTGTGAGATTCCGCCCAGGTAAATGGTGCCGGTGTCCAGGTTGGTCCAGTCGACGGTGAGTTGTTCGGTACTGCCGGCGCTGACGGTCGTCGGTGCTACAACCGTCATGTTGTTTTGATCATCGTTGAGGCCAAATTGCCAGGCGAGGATGTCATAGACGGCACCGGGACCGCCGTTGACGTTGTCGGTGTCGAAGCCATGTACGTAAACCACGTAGGTTCCGGCGCCGGGCAGCAAGACATTGAATTGTTCGTTTGAGGTTTCCTCGCCGCTTTCGCCGATGCGCGAACAGTTGACGTTGTCCGGGCAGTAATACACGTACATGTCGAGGTCATCGTTGCCATCAGTCAGCGCGTCGAACAGGGCAAAACGCAAATAGGCCTGATCCGCGGGTACAGAGTATATATGCGCAGTGGCGCCGTTACCTTGGTCGGCGGTTACGAAGGTCTTGTCGTTATCTTCGTCAACCTGTCCCCGCACGACGAGCGGTGACCGCAAGCCGTGAACGGCGGCGCTGTAGCTGCCGTCGTAGCCAAATTCGACCGGGAATGC
The DNA here is from genome assembly GCA_013003155.1 of Woeseia sp. Taxonomy (GTDB): domain Bacteria; phylum Pseudomonadota; class Gammaproteobacteria; order Steroidobacterales; family Woeseiaceae; genus Woeseia. The sequence goes on from JABDKF010000160.1 coordinate 7,260, forward strand.
CAGCGTGCCGCTGGCGCCGCTACCCTGGACCTCGGCGGGTGCTGTCAATGAGGTCGGCCGGACCGCCAGCGGGCTACGCACGGCATGATCTTCGCTAAGCCAGGTCAGCGAGCCAAATCGCCACGCATCGAGCGGGCCGCTGTCATAGGTAAGCGTCACTTCAAACGACACACTTTGTCCCGGCGGAACCGAGATCGAGGGTGGGGTTACGTCAACGAGAATTCCCGGAGGCGCGGTCACCTGTGCGGCGTAGGTTTCGGTCGTGTCACTGACATTGGTTACGCGCCGCGTAACGGTTTGCGAGTTGGCGAGGCGCGCAACGGCAACCGACGGTTGATTGAGGTCACTGGTATCCATTGACGCACCGGCATTCTCGAGTTCATCGCAGCGCGTCTGTGACACTGCTGGCGCATCTATCGCGCAGGAAAACGCGTCATAGTCATCATTGCCGGCGTCGAATATAAGGCCAGGGTCATTGGCTTCGTTAGGTGCGATGTGTCCGGCACCAAAATCGAAAGCATTGGCGGGCGTGGTTCCGTCCTGTTGATTGACGTCCTGGTAGGCGGTCGTCACCAGGGCGGATTTGACCGCAGCGGGCGTCCAGGTCGGATGTGCCTGTTTGATTAACGCAGCGACGCCAGCGACGTGCGGTGTCGACATTGACGTGCCGGTCAGGAACGCGAAATCTTCGCCGGTTACCGAGTTCACGGCGTCCGGCGTAAAGCCTGCGAGAATGTTAATGCCGGGCGCAGTGACGTCGGGTTTGAGAATGTCCTGTATGGGCGCAGGGCCGCGCGATGAGAACGAACCCATCACGTTGCCAGTGTCGGCAACTGTCAGAAAGAAAGACTTATCCAGAGTGAGTGTGACAATCTCACCGGCATTCAGCTCATCGAGTACTCGATTGCCATCCGCCTGCCCGATCATGACCGCAGGAATAGCAGCACTGTTCGTTCCCGTCATTACCGTCGGGTCACCCGCAACGTTGAAGACAACGACGGCGATTGCACCCGCGTCCTCAGCATTGGCGACTTTTATATCGAAATTGCAGCCACCGCGTTGGATGAAGGCAATCTTGCCGGATACTTCGCTGTCGTTAATCAATGCCTCACACGCATCGAACGTCGTGCCGCTAGCGCCACCCGGCAAGGCGGTATCACCGTCGTCTGCGAGTATCAGTTCCGCGTCCAGCGGACCGTTTTCGTCCAGCGGTGCACTGAAGTTTGCTTCCCTGATCGCGAAGCGGCCGGCAAGCGATGTCGGCTGAGTGACCTCAAGCGCTTCCAGAGAATGCTCACCCTCACGGCTTGATGCTCCGGTTGTAATAACCCAGGGGGAGCCAGCAGGTGAACCGATCGTCGCGAGGTTTGGACCGTCATTGCCGGCGGCGACGATGGTCAGTACGCCGGCTTTGGCGGCAGCGAGCAACGCAAGATCATCGGGCGCGTTCGTGTCGCGCATCGAGTTACCCACTGAGTAATTAATGATGTCGACACCGTCGGCAACGGCATCGTCAATTGCCAGCGCGAGGTCCGACGTGTTGCAACTTGAGCGAGTCGCGTCCGGCCGCAACCAGCACGCCTTGTAAGCGGCAACCCGTGCGCGCGGCGCCATTCCCTCGACGCGACCCATAAACGTCCCGTAGATCGACGCATCGACCTTGTTGCCTGCCGCGGTAGTCGCGGTGTGCGTGCCGTGCCCGTCCACGTCGAGCGGAGAAAATACCTCACCGCTGTCAATGGGGCCTGAGTTCTGGGCCCCTTCCAGGTAGAAGCGCGCGCCGATCAGTTTGTTGTTGCAGCTATCAGCCGCGAAATCCGGGCCGGTTTCGCAGGTGCCGTTCCAGTCTTCGGGAGACTCAAACAGGATAACGTCAGGTTGACGTCGAAACCGGCGGCAGAGCCAGCGGCCCAGCAGGCTGCTGGTGCCCCAGGTGCTGGTGCACAGGCGCGGCTGCGGCGCGTCGCGAGTATCGCGTAACGCAGGATGAGCGGCCGCGATACCGCTGTCGATAAAGCCGATGACTATGCCATCGCCATCGAGGCCCTCTGCGCCGCGCAAACCGCCGTCCCCGTCGAAGAGTTTCAGGAACTGGGGACTGTAGTTGGTCGTTAACGGCCGTACTTCGTCCTCCCAGACGTTCGCGACTTCAGGCAGGTTTGCGAGCTTCCCGGCCTGCGCCGGCGACATGCGTGCGGCAAAGCCGTTCAATGCATAGCGGTAGCTGTATATCTGCCGGGCACCCGGACCGGCTTTTGCCAGCACCTGCTGCTGTGAGTCCGCCAGTTGTTGCGCGTAGCTTTCTACCCGCGCGTTGCTCTTGTCAAAGCTTGCGCCAGGCTTGCCCGCTATCGCACCACGTTGCGCAGCAAAAAAGCTGGTTGCCGCAGGTTCGGTGAGTTGCACGATGTAAACGCGTTCACTGCTGGCGTCATCTTCTGCAAAAACGTAAGCCGCAATCGGCCCACCCTCTTGCAGAAGGCTCTCTGTACCGACGGCAGATGTCGTCAGAAATACGCCCCATACGGCGATCAGGAAAGTGTGGTAGCGATTTGTATTCACGCAAGAAAATCCCGCGAAACGCGGCCTGAAACGCCTCGAAGTTACCACAGCGTGGGGGTCTCGAACAGGCACGCTGGAGCGAGAGAGCAGGGTGGTCGCACGGCGCGGCGGCGTTGCTTTAGTCTTGCAGCCAGTCGCGCGGCTTCAGGTAATCCGTGTAAAGCCTCGCTTCGGGCGAGTCCTGCGCCGGCGTCCAGTTGTATTCCCATCGCACACGCGGCGGCAATGACATCAGGATCGATTCAGTTCGTCCACCGGATTGCAGACCGAACAGCGTGCCGCGATCGTAAATCAGATTAAACTCGACGTAACGCCCACGCCGGTATAGCTGAAACTCCCGCTCGCGTTTTCCGTACTGGGTATCTTTGCGGGCGACAACGACAGGCAGGTACGCTGGCAAGAAGGCATCGGCAATAGCACGCGTAAAAGCAAAGGACTGCTTGAAACCCGGTTCGTTGAGGTCGTCGAAAAAAAGTCCACCGACACCGCGCGTCTCGCCGCGATGTTTTAGATAAAAATATTCATCGCACCACGCCTTGTAACGCGGGTACAGCGTCTCGCCAAACGGTTCGCAGGCAGCGCGCGCGGTGCGGTGCCAGTGCACAACATCTTCATGTACCGGATAGAACGGTGTCAGGTCAAAACCACCGCCGAACCACCAAACTGGCGCCGCGTCATCCGGAGTGGTAGAAAAAAAACGAAAATTGGCGTGCGTAGTCGGAACATGCGGGTTGTGCGGATGCAAAACGAGCGACACGCCCATCGCTGTGAACGCGCGGCCCGCGAGGTCGGGTCGGCTCTTGGTCGCAGACGGCGGCATGGAATCACCAAACACGTGCGAAAAACCAACGCCGGCTTGCTCGAACACGTTGCCGTTCTTTAGGATTCGGCTTTCGCCACCACCACCGCCAGGTCGCTCCCAGCTGTCGCATGCAAAGCGGCCGGCTTCGTCGACTTTTTCGAGTTCTGCGCAAATCGTTTGTTGCAACTCGCGGAGAAAAGTCTCGACTGCGGAAGTCCGGTCTTTGCTTTCGTTCATCAGGAAGCCGCCCTTAAAACCGAGCCAGTTGCCAGGTCTCTGATTTCTGACGGGCCACGCGCAGGCCCGCAACGGCCTGGAACAACAAAGTCGACCATATCCCTGAACTGACGACGCAGGAGCCAGGCATTTCTTGCGGGTGGCCTGCCGCTTAAATTCGCGCTGGTCGATACGAGAGGCATGTCAGCCGCGTGGCACAAGGCCGCCGCTACAGGGTGCGAGCTTATGCGCACCGCGACTCCGGAGTGGCGGCCGCGAATCCAGGTCGGTACCGAGGCGCTCGCGGGGACTATCCAGGTGATCGGCATGTCGGGCGACGAGCGGAGATCCGGCGCATTGTCGGGCAGGTCGACCCAGCCCTCCAGCTGCGCGATGTCTGCTGCAATCAGCAGCAGTCCGGCGAGGAGATCGCGCTGTTTGATGTCAACGATCCGTAACACTGCCGTAGCGTCATCGGGGCGGCAGCCCAACCCGTAAACCCCTTCGGTCGGATAGGCCACGACGCCCCCGGACCTGACGATCTCACCGGCGCGCCGTAGAGGTATCAAGGTTCGCCGGGCTCGCTGTCACCTGCCTTTTTTTTCTTTTTCGCAGTTTTCTTGCCGCCGGTTTTTTTCTTCGCCGTTTTTTTCTTGGACGCCTTTTTCTTGGCGGCTTTCTTTTTGGCCTTTTTCCTGGTTTTCTTTTTAGCTTTCTTCTTGGTCTTTTTCTTCGCTTTCTTTTTGGCCGCGGCGCTCTCGGCCGCCGTGGTCTTTTTCTTTTTGCCGCGCCTGCCGCGCACCGGCGCTGCGGCGAGCAGCTCTTTACATTCGTCCAGTGTCAGTGATTTCGGGTCCCGATCTTTCGGCACGCGGGCATTTTTTTCCTTGTTGGTGATGTACGGGCCATAGCGGCCATTCAATACCTGGATGCCGTCATCTTCAAAATCCTGAATTAGTCGATTTGCATCGGCGATCTTCTTTTCTTCGATTAACTCAAGCGCCCGCGGAAGTTCAACCGTGTAAGGGTCGTCTTCTTTCATCGATACAAATTTGTCGCCGTAGCGGATATACGGACCAAAGCGCCCGACGCTTGCATAGACTTTCTGACCTTCCGCGGTTTCACCCAACTTGCGCGGCAACTTGAAGAGCTCCATCGCTTCCTTCAAGTCGATGTCATTCATTTTTTGCCCGGGCCGCAGGCCGGCAAATTTTGGTTTGTCCTCGTCATCCTTGGTGCCGATCTGAACGAACGGGCCATAACGACCCATGCGCACGGTTACAGGTTTTCCGCTTTTCGGATCGGTACCCAGTTCGCGCGCCATCGCCACCTGCTCGCGGGTCACGTTTTCTTCTTTGTTGATGACGAGTTCTGAAAACGGTTTCCAGAATTTCTTCAGTAACGGCACCCACTCTTTCTTGCCGAGCGAAACCTCGTCGAGGTCGTCTTCAAGTCTGGCAGTGAAATCGTAGTCAACATATTTGGTGAAGTGCTCGGTCAAAAAACCTATCACTATGCGGCTGATATCGGTCGGGATGAAACGTTTGCCATCCATCTCGACGTATTCACGATTCTTGAGCGTCGCGATAATACTGGCGTAAGTAGAAGGCCGGCCGATACCGTACTCTTCCAGCGTCTTGACAAGGCTTGCTTCCGAAAAGCGCGGGGGTGGCTCCGTAAAATGTTGCTCCGGCCGCAGCTTGTCGAGGGAAATCGTGTCGCCTTTGGCGATTTCCGGGAGGAGGCGATCGCTGTCATCCGTCGCGTTATCGTCCTGACCTTCCTGGTACACGGCCATGAAGCCCGGTTCGACCAGGATAGAGCCATTGGCCCGCATCAGGTGACCGTCCTCTGAGTCCGGTCCCACGGCAAGATCAAGCGCCACAGTGTTGAAGACCGCCGGCACCATCTGGCAGGCAATCGTGCGTTGCCAGATCAGCGTGTAGAGTTTTAGCTGATCCTTATCGAGCTTGTTCTTTAGCGATTCGGGTATGAGCATAGCCGAAGTTGGCCGAATCGCTTCGTGCGCCTCCTGCGCATTCTTCGCTTTCGTTTTGAACGTTCGCGCGTCCTGCGGCACGTTCTCCTTGCCGTAACGATCACTAATGACTTCACGAATTTCGTCGAGTGCTGACTGAGCCAGCGTTACGGAGTCTGTCCGCATGTAGGTGATAAGGCCGACGTTGCCTTCGTCACCCAGTTCGATGCCCTCGTACAGGCGCTGCGCTACGCGCATGGTCCGCTGCGTATTGAAGCCCAGTTTGCGTGAGGCCTCCTGTTGCAGTGTGGAAGTTGTAAACGGCGCGGCCGGATTACGGCGGCGCTGTTTCTTGTCGACCTTAACCGCCGTGAGCACGCCATTGGCAGCGTTCAACAGGGTGCTTTCTACTTCGCGTGCACTTTCTTCGTTGCCAAAGCTGAACTGCTCGACCTTTTCTCCACGGTAGCGGATCAGTCGCGAAACGAAGGGCTGCTCTTCCTTGCTGACGTCTGCTTCGATAGACCAGTATTCGCGCGCCTTGAAGGCCTCGATCTCAAGCTCTCGTTCGACAATCATTCGCAGCGCGGGACTTTGCACGCGGCCAGCGGAGAGGCCACGCTGCACCTTCTTCCACAACAGCGGTGATAAATTAAAACCGACGAGATAATCGAGCGCGCGCCGCGCCTGCTGCGCCGCGACTAACGGGTCGGATATTTCTCGCGGATGTTCGATAGCTTCCTGTACAGCACCTTTCGTGATCTCGTGAAAAATAACGCGGTGTACCGGTTTACCGACCAGCGCTTTTTTCTCACGCAGCAATTCCACCAGGTGCCAGGAAATCGCCTCGCCTTCCCTGTCCGGGTCAGTTGCAAGGTACAAAGCATCGGATTTCTTCAGCTCGCGCATGATGGCTTTGACGTGTTTTTCGTTGCGCTCGATGACCTGGTACTTCATCGCAAACTCGTCATCCGGATTTACGGCACCTTCTTTTGGCACGAGATCGCGCACGTGGCCATATGACGCCAGCACTTCAAAATCCTTGCCCAGGTATTTACTGATTGTCTTGGCCTTGGCCGGCGATTCGACGATCACGAGGTTTCGCGACATGCTATTTCCGTTGTTTGTTGTGCCCAGTGAGAATGCGACCGGCGAGAAAATCAGCAGGCCGTGCGGCAGGTTGAATAACCTGTGCTACGGCAGTGTGTCAAGGATAAGAGCAGGACGCCCTCGTTGAATCAGGCCGGAACCGGCGTTTTCAGTGCACCATTCCGGTGTTCTCTTCGAACACCAGATCTTCCATGCGCGCGTAGGCGTGCTCTTGCCCAGGCTGGCTAAACAGCACCATCAAAACGACCCATTTTATCTGTTCGACGTCGATGTCAGGGGTTTCCAGCGCGAGCAGGCGTTCCACCAGGATTTCGCGCTGGGTTGGCGACAGAATGCCGATTTGTTCGAGATAGGAAATAAAGCCGCGGCACGACGTGTCCAGACGCTCTGCTTCGACCTCGTTATAGATGCGAGTTCCGCGCGCATCGTGTGGGCCGAATATCAGGCTGTCGTGTTTGTCCGTGAGGCCGTCGAGCCAATCAAGAGCACGATCAATTTCGGTGCTGCCGAAGCCGGCACGCGCCAATTCGCCGCGCAACATATTCTGATTTGGCTCGGGCTCCTCATCCGCATCGATATAGGTCTCGAACAAGTACATCAATACGTCGAGTACGTTTTCTTTCATGCCTGGAGAGGCTCCTTTTTTATTTTAGAGTCAACTCTTTGCCAGTCTCGAGAATCTTCCGCCCTGTAGCACTGCAACTTCCCCCTCGAGCTCCAGTATCAGGAGCATGGAGGAAACCTGATCGATCGTCAATCCGCTCGCCGCCGCAATTTCGTCGGCGGATGCTGGTTCGAAGCCCATTGCGCCAAGCAGTTTTTGGTAGTCGGCATCTCGCTCATCAACGGCTGAAACCTTAGTATTTTCGCGGCTCTCAAGCTCCCGGAGGTGGCTCACCAGTGGCCGCAATTCATCGATAATATCCGCGGCACTTTCCACCAGTTTGGCACCGTCTTTCAACAAGCGATGGCAGCCGCGTGCCAGAGGATTATGTATCGAACCTGGTATCGCAAAAACTTCCCGGCCCTGCTCAGCGGCCAGCCGCGCGGTTATCAAGGAACCGCTTCGATAGGCGGCTTCCACCACCAGAACGCCGAGACTTAAACCACTGATGAGCCTGTTCCGCGCTGGAAAATGCTCGCGCCGCGGCGGTGTGCCGAGGGGGTACTCCGAGACCAGTGCGCCGTGCTCGGTGATGGCATGTGCCAGTTCCCGGTTGGCTGCCGGATACACCCGATCGATACCGTGGCCGAGTACGGCGACGGTTGGCGCCGCGGCATCGAGCGCGCCGCGATGCGCGGCTGTGTCGATGCCCTGCGCCAGACCGCTGCCAATCGAGAAGCCGCATTTCGCGAGGTGTGTTGAGAAGTTTCGCGCGTTGTCGACACCGCCCCGGGTCGGATTACGGCTGCCGACGATTGCAAGCATTGGCAGATGCAATGCATCCGCATTGCCTTTCAGATAAAGCAGCGCAGGCCAGTCTTTTAGCTGTCGCAGCAATGACGGATAGTTTTCGTCGTTTGCGCCAATCAAGTGATTGTCTTTTTCAGCAGCCCATGAGAGTGCCGCATCGAGTACGTCATCCGAATCGCTCGCAAGAGACGTGATCGCACGTTCGCTAACGCCAAACCTGCAAAGCGTCTTGTTGTTCTGTCGGACTATGCTATCGGCGTCGCCGAACTCGGCCAACAATGCCGCGAGCGGCCCGGTTGCGACGCGCGCCAGAGACAATGCCAACCAGGCGCGTCGCTCGTCGCTCATAAAATGATCTCCAGACCTAAGCGGTCCCAAGGCACAAAAAAAGCCGGCGTCCCGTCAGGAGCGCCGGCCTTGTGACCTTATTTCAGCTAGCCTCAGTCGGGGCTGCGAACGGCGTCTTTGACGTGTATGTCGCTCGTCGCTTCCATGACCAGCGCATAACTAATGCGATCGTAGACCTTGAATACCATAACCGTGCCCGCCTCTTCGTCCGGCAGCACAACCTTTTCACCACCGAAGCCACCGAGCACACCGCCGGCGCTGGCGAGGAAAGAGCGGTTAGCAAAACGATCCCGTACGGTCTCGCCTGCCTGGAAAACGCTAAGCACATCGCCCGGCCCAAGGCCGTCGCGCGAACCGCGATTCAGCACGATGACCTGATACTGACCGATTAGTGAAACACCATCTACCACCGAAATAATGCGGCCGTCTATCGCCGTTTCCGGTGCTTGCGGAAAGAAATTGAGCGGGATGTCAACGGCTTCCGGTAACAGCCGATCTCCAGCCAGAGCCTCGCGAGTGGTATCGCTCAGAGTTACCGTTGCAGGGTCGCCGCCGCGACTCAACGCGCCTTCGCCCACATAAATTCCCTGGTAGCCGACGGGTTTATTGTCGTCCGGGTCAATCAGTTCTTCACCGATTTTCACGACGCTGTAGCGTGTGCCGGTCGGGTCAGCCGAACCGCCGCGAACATAAATATCATTGCCAGCTCCCGCCATGAGTCGATCGCCACGAATCGCGAGCACGTAAGGCAGCCGTTCTATCTGTGAGCGTTCAAGCACCAGGCCGCGCGACAGGAAGGCGGCAATCTGCTCGTAGGGAATACTGGTAACCGCTTCGTCCAGCTGGGTGACCCGCGCCTGCGGCGACAAGCGATACGCATTGCCGCGCGACAACATGATCCGCGGGCGGCCATCGATCATCACGAGCGAGAGTTTGTCGCCCGGATAAATAAGGTGCGGGTTTTCAACCTGCGGATTGACGTACCAGACTTCAGGCCAGTACCAGGGGTCTTTTAGGAACGTGCCGGAAATGTCCCACAGGGTGTCGCCGCGCTTGACGATGTACTCGTTGGGAGCGCCGGCCGCAAGCGGAATCTGTGTCAGTCGTTGTGCCGCGGGCGGCGCAGCGCGTTGCGGCATTGTTTGTGCCGAACGGGACGATGGGTCAATGGAGGTTGCGCCCTCTGGCACGCTGCGCGACACAGGTGTCGGAGCCGCTGATTCCTTGTCGCCAGCAAACGGATTCAGGGAACAGCCGGCAATAGTAACTGTCAACAGAACCGCAGACAGGCGAAGCCCTCTGAGAGTTCGGGATTGGCGTAGGGACATGATGAAAGACGGCTCCATGGTGAAATCAGACCTGCCTGTGAGCAGGCGTTGTATAATATGTCGTGACGAGGCGGCGGATACTGCCAAGCGCGTCACAAAACCGCCCCACTGGCGGTAAATAGCGAACGAAATTCACGCGGCATTGTCCGCTATCTTATTCAATAAAGTCAAAAATTTAGACTCAGTTTGTAGCAACTCACGCGAGTTTTTACCGCTCTTATTATGGCAAAACTAACGATACTTGAATTTCCGGACCCCAGGCTACGCAAAAAGGCGGTCCCGGTCGAAACCGTGGATGACGCGCTGCGCGCGCTGATCGACGACATGTTCGAGACCATGTACGACGCCCCCGGCATCGGCCTTGCGGCGACCCAGGTCGATGTCCACCGCCGTCTGCTGGTCGCCGATGTCAGCGCCGAGAAAACGGAGCCCTACGTTCTAATAAATCCGGAAATCCTCGAGAAGGACGGTCAGGCCATCACCGAGGAGGGCTGTCTGTCGGTGCCCGGGTACTTCGAAGAGGTCGAACGAGCGGAACATATTCGCGTGCGGTACCTGGACCGTGAAGGCAATACCCAGGAAGAGGACATGCACGGGCTGTTAGCGGTGTGCGTGCAGCATGAAATTGATCATCTCGACGGCAAGCTGTTCGTTGACTACCTGTCTGAAACCAAGCGGCAACGCCTGCGTAAACGCATAGAGAAAGATCGCCGCGGCAATCGTCAGCCGACCGCTGCTGTGCTCTAGCGCTGGCTGAGCCAGCGCAACCCACCATGACAGCCTCCAGAGTCGTGTTCGCCGGCACGCCCGAGTTCGCGCGCGTCTCGCTTGCAGCAATGGTCGACGCGGGTATCCATCCGGTGGCCGTCTATACGCAGCCCGACAGGCCGCAAGGGCGCGGTCGCAAGCTGGGGGTTTGCCCGGTCAAGGCGTACGCCGAGCAGCAGGGCTTGACGGTGTTGCAGCCGCAATCCCTGAAGCATGCCGCAACACAGAAGGAGCTGGCGGCATTGCGGCCTGACCTCGTGGTCGTTGCCGCGTACGGTCTGATTTTCCCCCAGGCGGTGCTCGACATACCCGTGCGCGCCTGCATCAACGTCCATGCCTCGTTGCTGCCACGCTGGCGCGGCGCCGCGCCGATACAGGCGGCTATCCTTGCTGGCGATGAGCAAAGCGGCATCAGCCTGATGCAAATGGAGGCTGGGCTCGATAGCGGCCCGGTTTACGCGACCATCGAAGTGCCGATCGGTGCAGAGACCACTGCGGGAGACTTACACGATGCGCTTGCCGCGGCTGGCGGGCAGCTGCTGGCGGACTGCCTGCCAGACATTGCAAGCGGCCGCCTTCTGCCTGAACCGCAGTGCGACGATGATGTGAGCTATGCCGGAAAAATTTCAAGCGCCGACAGCAATCTCGACTGGCGCAAGACGGCGCAGCAGCTTGAGCGACAGGTTCGCGCCTACAATCCGGTACCCGGCGCGCGCTTCTACCTGCAGGACGAGCTGATTAAATGCTGGCGGAGTGCAGTGGTCGCCAACGTCGACGGCGGCGCGCCCGGCACAGTCGTCGCCGCAGGAAAATCCGGTGTCGACGTCGCCTGCGGCAGCGGGGTACTGCGCCTGCAGGAGGTCCAGCGCGCGGGTCGACGGCGGATCAGTGGCGCTGAGCTCGCCGCACAGGAATCACTTGTCGGCCGCTTACTGACGGCAGACCCGGCCTGAGACCTTGGCGATGACCGCGGCGGCAGCCGGAGCAAAACTGCGCGCCGCTGCCGCCCGCGTTGTTCATGCCGTGCGCATCGAGGGAAGCTCGCTTGACGCAGCACTCGCTAAGGCCGACGCCGGGACTCCGTTAACCGAGCGCCCCTTGCTACACCATCTTTGTTACGAATCCTTGCGCTTTCATTGGCAAATTCGTGAACACATCGCCGCGTTGTTGTCGAAACCGCTGGCACGCCGCGACGCCATTGTCGAGGACTTGCTGGCGGTCGGGCTTGCACAACTTGAACAGTCGCGCATCAAACCGCATGCCGCTGTGACCCTGACCGTCGAAGCCACCCGGCTCTTAAAAAAACCGAAACTGGCGGGTCTCGTCAATGCAGTGCTGCGTCGCTCGCAGCGCGAATCATTCACGGCGGAAAGTGACGAAGCGCGCTTCAATCATCCCGCGTGGATGCTGGATCAGCTAAAGCAGGACTGGCCGGAGCACTGGGAACAGATTGCCGCTGCGAACAACGAGCGGGCGCCCATGTGGCTACGAGTGAATGTCAAAAAGACTGATGCCCAGTCTTACTGTCGCCTGCTCGCAGCAGAAGATGACACAGGCGCCGCGACAGCAGACCTGCTGCCCGGCGCGGATGCGGCGGTGCGCCTGGCCGCGCCACGGCCGGTGGAACGTTTGCCGGGCTTTGCGACGGGCGAGGTTTCCGTGCAGGACGCAGCGGCGCAGCTGGCCGCGCCCTGGCTGCTGGCTGCTGGCGGCATGCGCATTCTTGATGCCTGCGCTGCACCGGGTGGCAAGACCGCGCATTTGTCGGAGCTGGCGCTCCCCGGGGCGACGATTACGGCCATCGATAACGATGCTGACAGGCTGGCGCTGGTGCAGGAGACGCTAACGCGCACCGGTGGCTGCGCCAGCGTTCTGCACGCTGATGCCTCCGCACCGGGAGACTGGTGGGACGGCCAGCCATTCGACCGCATCCTGCTTGACGCGCCCTGCTCGGCCAGCGGCGTTATCAGGCGGCACCCGGACATTCGGCTGCTGCGCAGGGCATCGGATCTGCCCGCGCTCGCGGCGCGCCAGCATGCCCTGCTGGAGGCCCTGTGGCCGCTGCTGGCCCCGGGCGGGAAGCTCTTGTACGTGACCTGTTCCGTGTTCGCAGCCGAAAACGACGCGATCGTGGGTGATTTTCTGGCGGCGCAGGCTGACGCCGATGAAGAGTGCTTGTTGCCAAATAACAACATCCGCGATCTAATGCTGAAGAAGCCCGTTGGTGGGCAGGTTCTACCCGGGATTCGTGGAATGGACGGTTTTTATTACGCCTGTCTGACAAAGTCGCCATGACACGCGCGCTGCTGAGCCGTTGTTTGGTCGCCGCAGTCCTGCTGTCCCTGGCGCTCGGCGCCGCCGCCCAGTCCGGCAATGACCGGCAGGGCTTTTTCAGCGTCCGGTCCGCCTCTACCCGCCTGCTCGATGGCGTGCACGTCCTCGACTCCCGGCTGCAGCTCGTCCTTAGCGACGAGGCGCTCGATGCTCTGAATAACGGCGTGGCGCTCACCATCGAGCTGCGTCTCGAGGTAATTCGGGTGCGGCGTTTCATGCCCGACGCGCTCGATGCAGATCTCGATGTGCGCTACGAGCTTGAATACCGGCCGCTAAGTCAACGCTACATCGTGCGAAATCTGAACAGCGGCCACCAGGATTCCTTCGCGACCTTGTACTCGGCGCTCAACAGCCTCGGGCGCATCGATGCGTTGCCGATCGTCGATGATGCAATCCTTGAGCCTGACGCTCGTTTTCGCATGCGCCTCAAAGCGCTGCTTAGCACGCGCCAGTACCCGGCCCCCTTGAGAATGCTGTTTTTCTGGCGCGACCAGTGGCAGCTGCAAAGTGAATGGTTCGAATGGCAACTCGACCGCTAAAGCGTTTCGCCTACAGCGCACTCGGCGTCCTTGGCTTGTCGCTGGCGCTCGGCGCGCTGTACCTGTTGAGTCGCACCGCACAGGACTCGCAGGAATTCGATCGACTCTATGGCTACATCCTGCTCGTCAACATCGGTGGCGTGCTGGTGTTGTTTGCATTGTTGGCTGGCAATCTTGCGCGCCTGTTCCGTGATTTTCGCACGCACGTGCCGGGCTCTCGTCTCAAGGCGCGCATGGTCGGCATATTCGTCAGCCTCGCAATCGTACCGCTGTTGGTTGTGTTTTATTTTTCCATGCAATTCATCAACCGTGGTATCGATACCTGGTTTAACGTTGACGTTGAAGCGGGTCTCGACGATGCGCTGGCACTTAGCAGAGCCTCTCTCGAAATGCAGATGCGCGACAACCTGCAAAGCACGACATCGATTGCCAGGCTTCTCGAGCAGGTTAGCGTCAACCAGGTGATTTTCGAATTAAGTTCCTTGCGGCGGCAGACCGGCGCGAGTGAAATCACGCTGTTCGGACGCAACCGGCAGATCGTCGCGACCAGCTCCGATCTTTCCGCCGGCAGTGTGCCGGAAGCTCCGACTGATGAGGTTCTGCTGCAGATTCAGCAGGGACGCCCGTACGTCAGGTTGTTCCCGCTGGAGGAGGGCCGTTATGAAATTCGTACCGCAGTCCCTATTGGTACGCGCAGTTCGCCACAGCTTGCCGGCTTGTTACAGGCGCGCTACCCCGTCTCCGAGCGCATCAGCCGCATGGCTGACAGTGTCGATTCATCGTACAGCGACTACAAACTCGCTGAATATTTGCGTGATCCGCTAAAGCGCACGTTCACGATGACGCTCACCGTCGTGCTGCTGCTTAGTATGCTGGCATCGATTTACGGAGCGTTCGTCTTATCTCGACGTATGGTCGCGCCGATCCAGGACCTGGTCGCGGGTACCCGCGCAGTCGCCAAAGGCGATTTCGATACGCGCCTGCCCACGCCTTCGCGCGACGAAATTGGTTTTCTCGTGAGCTCGTTTAACGATATGACCGAGCGCCTGTCCAGCGCGCGGCGCCAGGCCAGTATCAGCAAGGCCCAGGTCGAGTCAGAACGCGCAAACCTGGAAGTCATCCTTGCACGACTGTCGACCGGTGTAGTCTCGCTGGAGTCCGACCTGCGTATCCGAACTGCGAATCAAGCCGCCGGCGCGATCCTGAATATCAATTTCGAACACCGAATCGGCGAAATGCTGACAGACGTCGGGCGTGATGCGCCTTTGCTGGGTCAGCTTGCTGACGTCGCACGCATGCGCATCGACGCAGGTGAGCGAGAGTGGCGCGAACAAATCGTGTTACGCGGGGAAGTCGGTCGCCGCGTTTTGACGTGCGCATGCACGCCGTTGCCCGGAGACGAAGAGCACGATCCGGGCTTTGTCATTGTATTCGACGACATCACCGCCCTGCTGCAGGCGCAGCGCGACGCAGCCTGGGGTGAGGTCGCGCGCCGTCTTGCACACGAAATCAAGAATCCGCTCACGCCGATACAGCTGTCGGCAGAGCGACTGCGCCGCAAGTACCTGCAGTCAATGCCGGCAGAAGAAGCGCAAATCCTCGATCGCGCGACGCACACGATTGTGCAGCAGGTCGAAGCCATGAAAGAAATGGTTAACGCATTCAGTGAGTACGCGCGTGCACCCGATCTCGATATACATCGATTTGCGATTGGCCACCTGGTACACGAGGTGGTCGATCTCTATCGCAGCCAGGAAAAAAGCGGCATAGAAATATCGCTCAAGACAGACGAGCAGTTGCCAGACGTTGCCGCCGACATGGGTAGGATGCGGCAAATCCTGCACAACCTGCTGCGAAATTCCGTAGAGGCGCTGGAGCATGCAGAGAATGGACGCATAGAGGTAACCGTTGCAACGGTCGAATACCACGGAATCGATCTCGTTGAAATTCGCGTCGAAGACAATGGCCCCGGCTTCAATACCGGTTCCCTGAGCCAGGTATTCGATCCGTACGTAACGAGCAAACCAAAGGGAACGGGCCTGGGTCTTGCGATTGTGAAAAAACTCGTCGAAGAGCATGCCGGAATAATTGAAGCAGAAAACCGGCCACGGGGCGGCGCAGTCATCCGCATTCGCCTGCCCGCGACTGAAAGTGCGCGCGAATCGATGATGGCCTTAATGCCGGGGCGCGGCGAAAAACGGAGGGAGAGAGCATGAGCACCGCACACGTGCTGGTGGTGGACGATGAGGCGGATATCCGGGCGTTGATATCCGAGATTCTGATTGACGAAGGCTTCAGCGTAACCGTGGCCGAGGACGCCGCCGCGGCGCGGGAAGCGCGCACGGCCGATCAGTTCGACCTTGTGCTGCTCGATATCTGGATGCCCGATACGGATGGCATTAGCCTGCTGCGCGAGTGGTCCAGTCAGGGCGCCCTTGAGTGCCCGGTCGTTATTATGTCAGGTCACGGCACCGTGGATACGGCCGTAGAAGCAACCCGGCTCGGCGCAACTGATTTTGTCGAGAAACCACTATCGATAGCGAAGCTGTTGCGCACTGTCGAACGGTCGCTGGAAGACTCGCGGCGCAAAGCCGGCACGCCGCGCAACGTCTTGCCCTCTCTGCTGGCGCCCGTCGGTCGCAGCGAAATGATGAAAAAGCTGCGCGAGACCGTGAAGAAATACGCGGCTCACGATTCACCCGTACTGATCAGCGGCGAACCGGGTACCGGCCGCGGCGCATTTGCGCGGTACATTCACATGCTCAGCCAGCATGCGGGCGACGAGCCGATAATGTTGCTGGCGTCGTCGCTGACGGAAAGCAACGCCGAGGAGCAGCTGCTCGGCAGTGAAAAAAACGGGGCGGTAACGGCCGGGTATTTCGAGCGTGCTGCCGGTTCGACTTTGATCATCGAAGAACTCACCGATTTGAGCGCAGCCGCACAGAAATTGATTATCGGTGTCCTTGAGCAAGGCAGTTTTCTGCGCTACGGCGGTTCACAGCCCATCGCGGTGAAAGCGCGCGTCCTGGCGACCGTTGTTGACGATTTTGAGGCGCTGATCGATGCCGGCAAATTGCGCCGTGAACTCGTTGCCAATATTAATATCCTGAACCTCCGGGTACCCCCGCTGCGCGAGTATGCGGAAGATGTTCCTGAGCTCCTGAGCTACTACGTCGACAAGCTTGTCGATGCCGAGGGCTTAAGCTTCAGGCGCTTTAGCGTGGCCGCCCAGAACAGGTTGCGCAATTACCCCTGGCCCGACAACGTGCGCGAGTTAAAAAATCTGGTGCGCCGCATGCTGATGACCGGGTCGGAGGAAGAAATTTCTCTCGACGAGATTGAAGCCGATGTCTCTGCAAATGCACGAGTCGACGAACCACTGGTCAAACAGGACTTGTTGGCACTGCCGTTGCGCGAAGCGCGGGAACAGTTCGAGCGCGCCTACCTGCAACAACAACTGGTGCTGTGCAACGGCAAGGTGGGCAAGCTCGCCAAGCGAGTCGGGATGGAGCGTACCCATCTGTATCGCAAACTTCGTTCCCTGGGCGTCGACTTTCGTTCCGCTGCCAGCGAGGACTGAAACCAGCGAGTCGGGCTTCAATCAGGCAAGAGACGCCCGTCATCGGCAAACGTCAGGCCGGGCTTTTTAAAATCGGCGAAGCTCAGGTCGCGAATCAGCCGCAGCGCGCGCTGTTCGGGGTCCAGCTGCGGTCCGCCGGGCCTGACCTGCACGGTGGAATAGATGCGTCCTTCGGAAAAACGGCCCTGGTAATCGAGTGTGGCTTCAAGAATGGGCGCTATACCTTTCAGGCCGTCGACACTGATGCCGTAATAGGTTGCGAAATTGCCCAGGCTGTAGGCAATAAGCCGGTCCTTGTAACGCTCCATGCCGCGCACGACGTGCGGCCCGTGGCCAAATACCAGGTCGGCACCTGCATCGACCGCAAGCCGCCCGAAACGCACTACGTCGCCGCGCGGTTCGCCAAAATGTTCTTCCTCGGCGAACGGTATGCGGGTTACGTCGCCACCTTCGGCGCCGGCATGAAAGCTTACGATGACGATGTCGTGGTCAGCGGCAAAGCGTTTAATCGTGGCGGCCGCCTTGTCGTAATCGTGCACGAGGTTCGATTTTTGTGTCACTGAGAACGCCAACACCGCGATTCGAAAACCGTGGACATTCAATCTGGCGAAATCTTCTTCACGGCCTGAATGCAAAATGCCGTACTCCTCCAGCGTGCGCATCGTCGCGCTGCGTCCATCCTCACCGAAATCGCGGGCGTGGTTGTTCGCGAGACTCAGTACATCAAAACCTGCCGCCCGCAAGTGTCCGGCATACCGGGCAGGCGAGCGAAACAGGTAGCAAGCCCGTGGACTACTGCATTCTTTTGCCGGCTCCCCACCGTCAAGCAGCGTGCCCTCGAGATTGCCGATCGTGATATCCGCGGCCTGCAATTCCGCTGTGACGCCCGCAAGCAGCGATGCACCGTCGTCATCACTCAAGCGATTCTCCGGAAAGTCGGTACCTAACATGATGTCGCCGACCATCGCGACGCGCAGCCGGCGAATGTCCGGCTTGCCAGGGCGCGCGACGGGCTGCGCCACACTTGCCTCGCGCGGTGGCGGCAAGACTTCGGCTACCTCGGGTGCAGCAGTCGGATTGGCGGGCGGCGCGTCGGGCGCAGCGCTGCATGCAGCAAGCCACAGCAGCGACACGAGACAGAAAATTCGCATGCGGCTTTTACTCCGGTACACGGATGCGCAACGCATCGATTTTGGCCTGACGCAGGCGGCTGCGCAGCAAGTTGAGTTCATTCAGGTCGCTGATCGGGCCGATACGCACACGATGATAAGTGCGATCGTCAATTGCGACACGCTGGATGCTGGATTCGATCCCCTGCAATGCTAATTCCGCCCTGCGCCTGTCCGCATCTTCGTGTTTGGAAAAAGAGCCTGCCTGCAAGATATAGACGCCGGGTTCGATGACCGCCTGCGGCTGTCGGTCCGTAACGACGTCAGTTTCCTGTTCAGGGATTATCACTTCGAAGTTTGGCAGCATGTCGTAAAAGTCGAAGCGCTTTTCAAGCGGCTCGGCGGGCGCTTGTGCTTCATTGTTGTCGTCCAGCATCGAGGCGCTCGCAGCCGGAGCCTGGCGCGCCGCCGGTTGGCTGGCAGCCTGTGGTTGGCCTGGCGCCGACGGATCGCGCAAGAACACCGCGAGCGCCACAGCGAGCCCGATTGCCAGCCCGAACAACATCCACAGCCAGCCGGGTAACGGTTTCCTGGCGGCGCGCCGCTTGCGTTTACGCGTCATCGCCCTACATCGTGTCCGGCGCGGTAACGCCAAGGATGCCGAGGCCGTTGCTGATGACATTGCGCGTTGCTGTAATCAGCGCCAGCCGGGCATCGCGCAGGTTCGATTCATCAACAATGAACATGTGCGCGTTGTAATAGGTATGAAATTCGTTAGCGAGATCGCGCAGGTAATGTACGAGGTGTTGCGGTGCCCGATTGGCAGCCGACAGTTCAATAATCTCGGGGTAGCGACTTAACGTCGTCATCAACGATTTTTCGTGCGGCTCAACGAGCAGCGCCAGATTGGCGAGCCCGGCAGATTCGTCATACGACAAATCGCGTTCCGCAAGTTGTCGAAAGACGCTCGCGACGCGCGCATGTGCGTACTGGATGTAGTACACCGGGTTGTCGTTAGAGCGGCTCTTCGCCAGCTCGAGATCGAAGTCGAGGTGCTGGTCGTTCGAGCGCATCACGTAGAAAAAACGCGCTGCGTCATTGCCCACTTCTTCGCGCAGCTGGCGGAGCGTGACGAACTCGCCGGAGCGCGTCGACATTTGCATTTTTTCACCGCCGCGGTAGAGCGTGACGAACTGCATGAGCTGCACTTCGAGATCGTCGCCGCCGTAGCCCATGGCCTCAAGGCCCGCGCGGACGCGCGCAACATAGCCGTGATGATCGGCACCGAGGATATCGATCAACTGGTCGAACTTTCGCTTTCTCTTGTCGAAGTGATAGGCAATGTCCGAAGCAAAATAGGTTTTCTTGCCGTTCTCACGCACCACAACGCGATCTTTTTCGTCGCCGAAGTCGGTTGCACGGAACCAGGTGGCCCCGTCTTTGGTGTACAGCATGCGCCGCTGCTTCAAGACCTCGAGCGCCTCGTCGATGCGGCCATCGTCCGTCAGACTGCGTTCTGAATACCAGCGATCAAACTCGACGCCGAACTCAGCGAGATCGTTGCGAATGTCGTCGAGAATGGATTGCAGTGCCTGCTGCCGCAATTCAAGGAACGCATCGGTGCCGAGCAGGTCTTCAGCACGATCAATTAATGCGCCAATGTGAGCTTCTTTGTCGCCGTCCGGTCCGTCGGCGGGAAGGCCGTCGGTAACCTCTGCAAGCGAAACATCCCGCAAGTCGTCAATCTTGATCGCTGTTGCGATGTCACGGATGTACTCGCCCCTGTAGCCACCCTGCGGAAAAGGAACCACCACGTCCAGGCTTTCCAGCAGGCGCAGCCAGACGCTGACCCCGAGTATGTCCATCTGGCGGCCGGCATCATTGACATAGTATTCACGTGCGAGCGGGTATCCGGCCGCGGCCAACAGATTACCAAGCGTAGCGCCGTAGGCCGCGTGACGCCCATGACCAACGTGCAGCGGCCCCGTCGGGTTTGCCGAAACGAATTCGAGCAGGATGCGCGGCCGGTCGCGTTCGGGCTGGCGGCCATAGTGATAACCGTCTTCCAGTATCTTGTTAAGTTCGCGATGAAAGGCAGCTGGACCGATGTGAAAATTGATGAACCCGGGACCGGCAATCTCAACCTTGGCAATAAACTCGCTTGCCGGTAACGCCTTGATGATTTCGGCCGCGAGTTCACGCGGATTGCGACCCGCGGCCTTGGCGAGCCGCATTGCCAGGTTGCTGGCAAAATCGCCATGGCGAGGATCGCGCGTGCGTTCGACGGTCAGGCCCAAAGAGCCGTGCTCGAGCGCATCGGGAAGTTCGGGCAAGCTCTTAAGCGCTTGCCCAAGCAGTTCTGCAATATCCGTTTTCAAGGCGTGAATCCGAGCTCAGTGACAGGGGCGGACGAGGCGAGGCGGCAATTCTACCCCTGCCGCAGAAACGATCTCAAAGTTTCGGCCACAGCCGGGCTTCCCGCGACGCTAAAACAGTTCAATCGGATCGACGTCGAGTGACCAGCGTACCCGGCGAGCCAGTGACAGGCCCTCAAGTTTCGCAACGAGCGCCTGGAGCAGCTTGTGCAGGGGCTGCCTGTCGGCGCTCTGCAGCAGGAGCTGGGCTCGATAGCGACCCGCGCGGCGCTCCATCGGCGCGCTGACGGGTCCAAGCAGCCGCACCGATTCGCCGGCCTGTTTATCGGCCAGCTTGCGCGCAGCTTGCAGGAAGTCCATCGCGTGTTCCCGCTTGACGGCCGTGGCACGCAGCAGCGCCAGCCGCGAAAACGGCGGCCAGGCGGAGGCCTCGCGCTCGGCCAGCGAGTAGCGGGTAACTTCCGGGTAGCCACCATTGATCAGGCGCGGCCAGAACGGATGGGCCGCAAAACTGGTCTGGATAATGACTTCGCCCTGGCGGCGTTCGCGGCCCGCCCGCCCGGCCACCTGAATCAGGCTTTGTGCCAGCCGTTCGCCGCCGCGGAAATCCGTGCTGAACAGCCCCTGGTCCGCGTTAATGACCCCGACCAGCGTGAGATGCGGAAAGTGATGCCCCTTCGACAGCATTTGAGTGCCGACCAGGATGCGTGCCTCACCGCTGGCCGCGCGCGCGAGCGCATCGTCCA
>JABDKF010000179.1 GCA_013003155.1 Woeseia sp.
AACAGCGGGCGCGTTGCCGATCCGGGTTTGAGCGCTGTTGCCCCGGGCAGCGGGCTAATAAGGATGCCGCCGGTTTCGGTTTGCCACCAGGTATCGACGATCGGACAGCGTTCGTCGCCAACGACACGGTAGTACCACTCCCACGCCTCCGGGTTAATCGGCTCGCCAACGCTGCCGAGCAGACGCAAACTCTTCCGCGAAGTGCTTTTGACGGGTTCGTCACCTGCACGCATGAGTGCACGAATTGCGGTCGGCGCGGTATAACAAATATTGACCTGGTGCTTGTCGCACACCTCCCAAAAGCGCGAAGTACTCGGGTAATTCGGCACACCTTCAAACATTAACGTAATTGCTCCGTTTGCCAACGGTCCGTACACAATATAGCTGTGGCCCGTTACCCAGCCGACGTCGGCGGTACACCAGTAGACATCGCCGGGGTGATAGTCGAAAACCAGTTTGTGCGTCAGCGCGGCGTAGACCAGATAGCCGCCCGTGGTATGCAGCACGCCCTTCGGCTTGCCGGTTGAGCCTGACGTATAAAGAATGAACAGCGGATCCTCAGCCGACATTTCCTCGCACGGGCAGTCTTCGTCAACGCGTTCTTCGAGCTCGTGGAGCCAGCAATCGCGTTCACCATCCCAGTCGATCTGTCCACCGGTGTTGCGCACCACCAGCACTTTTTCGAGGGTGGTCACATCCTCATGTGCCGCCGCCGCATCCACATTCGCTTTAAGCGAAATAACTTTGCCGCCGCGCCTGCCCTGGTCTGCTGTGATGACTATACTGGATTCGCAATCGTGAATTCGGCCTGCCAATGCTTCTGGCGAAAAGCCGCCAAAGACAACAGAGTGGACGGCGCCTATTCGTGCACATGCGAGCATCGCGATTGCCGCTTCGGGAATCATTGGCATGTAAAGCGTTATGCGATCACCCTTTTTTGCACCAAGCGCTTTTAGGGCATTGGCAAATTTGCAGACGCGCAGATGCAACTCGCCGAAGGTAATTGCAAGGTCGCGCGACGGATCATCACCCTCCCAGAGGATCGCGGTCTCGTCAGCTTTGTTTTCGAGATGACGATCAACGCAGTTGTAGCAGGCGTTCAAGGTGCCGTCGTAGTACCAGCGAATGTGCAGATCGTCTTTGTCGAAGGACACGTCCTTGACGTTTTTGAAGGGCTTGATCCAGTCAATGATGTCGGCCTGATCCCGCCAGAACCCTTCATTGTCGTCGATCGAGCGCCGATACAGAGTTTCGTAAGTTGACTGATCAATCCAGGCATGGGCGGCCGTTTTTGCATCAACGTCGTGGATTTTGCTCATTACGGAGTCCTGTTTTTCTTCGATTTAAACAAATGAATTCACGTTTTATCGGCCAGCTCCAACAGGCGGCGCGCCTGCAGTAAATGTGGCCGATCGATCATCTCACCCTCCATTGCGAGCGTGCCGGCTTTCGGATTTTTTGCAAAAATCTGCACGATACGTTTAGCGCGATCAATCTCTGCGGCAGTGGGTGCAAACGCATCGTTGATAAGCTCTACTTGATTCGGGTGTATAGCCAGCATGCCGCTGAAGCCATCGCGGCGCGCATTCGTGGCGTAGCGCTTTAAGCCTGCATCGTCTTTGAAATTCGTAAACACCGTATCGATTGCGGCCACGCCTGCCGCGGCCGCGCCAAACAGACACAAGCTGCGCGCGAGCTGATACGGCGGTAGCCAATTCCCCTCATCGTCGCGGTTCGCCCTCGCGCCGACTGCTGCACTAAGGTCCTCGGCACCCCATGTCAGGCCGCTCAGGCGCTCGTGACAGGTCGCGTAATCGTGCAAATGAAACAAGGCTGCGGGGCGTTCCGTCACAATAGGCAGAATACGTGTCCTGCCCAAGGGAATGCCATTCTCAACTTCGAGCGTATCGAGCAACTTGCCGAGGCTGACGATGTCCTTGGAACCTGCGCATTTTGGCAATACCACACCGTCTGGCGCCAAAGGCACCACCGCTTCCAAATCGCGCATCGCATCAGCGGTATCCAGCGGATTGATTCGCACCCACAGGGGCATCGCAGCATCGTTGCCGATAAAATTGATTGCGGTTTGTCGCGCTGCCGGCCGAACCTCTGCCGCGACCGAATCTTCAAGGTCGAGTATCAATGCGTCGGCACCAACATCGCGTGCCTTGGCAAGCTTGCGCTCGCTGTCTGCCGGTACGAAAAGAAAACTGCGGATCATTTGGGTACGCGGTGCATCAGTGCAGAACGTTTGCACACGCCGACGAGCTCGTCATGCTGGTTGTAGGCGCGATGTTCGAATACGACGATGCCGTTTTCCGGCCGCGATTTGCTGTCACGCAGTTCTGCAACCTCGGTCTCGATATGAATGGTATCGCCGTGAAACAACGGTTTGGGGAATCGGACATCGTTCCAGCCCAGATTTGCAACGGTCGTACCCAACGTCGTGTCGTTGACGGAAATGCCCACCATAAAGGCCAGCGTCAGGCAGCTATTGACGAGCGGTCGCCCGTACTCGGTATGCTTCGCAAACTCCGCATCGATATGCAGCGGCTGCGGATTGTGTGTCAGCGCGCTGAACCAGACGTTGTCCGCCTCGGTGATAGTGCGCCGGATTTCGTGCTGAAACGTCTGGCCGACGGAGAATTCTTCGAAGTAAAGTCCGGGCATCGGGAGGCTTCCGCATTAATCGAGTAAATACAATGTTCTGCATCATAGTCGGCGAGCCGGCGTATGCAAAACCCGCGCCCGCCTGAAAAGCCTGAACTGGCGATGGTACCTTGCCTGAGAGTAAACTTTCTGCGAGCAGAAGGTCTGATCAGGACTAGAACTGGCTGGCAGCACCTCGGAGACTAGCGCATGAAAATTTCAAGACGCCACTTCACCAAATTAACCATCGGCGGCAGCCTGGCACTGGCATTCGGTCAAGGCGCCCGAGCGAGCGACGATGTCCTCGGGCAAAAGGGCATTCCGTCGAGCGTTGAAAAGATTCCGATCGTGGGTCTTGGCACTAATCGCTACGGTGTCGGCGACAATCAGGAGCAGCGCGCTATGCTTCGTGAGGCTCTGGCCACTTTCCATAAACTCGGCGGCACGGTTATCGACACGGCACCGATGTACCGTTCATCTGAGCAGGTTTTAGGCGACCTGATTGAAGAGCTGGGAATTCGAGATGCCTTGTTCATGGCAACCAAGGTCGATGTTAACGGGCGGCAGGAACAGGCTGCGCGCATGCAGCGCTCCTTCGATCGACTCAAGTACGATGAAATAGACCTGATGCAGAACCACAACCTCATCGACTGGCAAAACGCCATCCCCGCTATGCGCGAATGGCAGGAGGAAGGTCGAGTACGTTACGTCGGTATAACGAGTTCTCGTGAAAGCCAGTACGAGGAGATGGAACGGATCATGAAAAATCACGATCTCGATTTCATCCAGATCAATTACTCCCTGGCGGACCAGCGCCGCTCCGATCAGCGACTGTTGCCGCTCGCTGCGGATCGCGGCATGGCGGTTTTGGTAAATCGCCCGTTTGGCGGCGGCAGGGTATTCCGCAAGCTTGGCGGGGCAGAGATTCCTGAATGGGCGCAAGATTTTGGCGCTGAAAGCTGGGCGCAGTTCCTGCTCAAGTATGCGCTGTCGCATCCCGCCGCGACCGCCGCTATCCCGGGCATGACCAAGAAACATCATGTTGAGGACAATATGCAGGCCGCGCGCGGGCGTTTACCGACGCCAGCGGAGCGCAAGCGCCAGGAAACTTTTTTTGATTCTCTGTAGGAAGGCACGGTGAGCGAAACTTATGAAGACGGCGACCTGCGTCGCATACTGGATGAGACCGATACGATCGTGATGATTGGCGCAAGCCAGCGCGGTGATCGGGACAGCCACCGTGTCATGCGCTATTTGCAGCAGCAGGGCTATCGGGTAATTCCGGTCAATCCGACTCTTGGGGAAGGCGCCACGATACTGGGGGAACCAGTCCACGCAAAGTTGCAAGACGTGCAGTCAAACTACCAGATGATTGACGTATTCCGGCGCCCGGACGCAGTCGCGGGGATAGTTGATGAAATTCTGGCACTGGAACGCAGGCCTGCGTATCTGTGGCTGCAGCTTGGAGTTGTTGATTCAGATGCTGCAAAAAAAGCACGCAACGCGGGTATTACGGTCGTGATGGATCGCTGCATAAAAATCGAACATGGACGACTGGGTCGCTGAACTCCCAGGAATTTAGCGGGCAATAACCGCAGCTTTTGACAATGATCAAACCGCTACTGCTGCAACGCAGATCATGCGTCGGCATCATGCCTGGCGTTAACAATCATTAAGGATCGTCTGCGTGTCGCCGCGCGATTGCGAGCGGCCCGTAAGTCAGTTATTGCTGCGAATGACAGAATACGGCGGTGTCGTAACAGGAAGCTCACCAAAATATTCGTAAGTGAATCTGTCTTTGGTATCAATTTTCGCCGAACATTTGTAAAGCGAATCGGCTCTATCAAGTTCAAGTTTTGAACGGGTTTCGATCATTGCGGAAGAGTCAGTATTCAACTTGTAAATCGACTGTTCGTTCGGCGAAGGCACATAGTCATAATAATTGAAGACTGAGAAAGCATTCGCTTCATAGTCGTTCCTTATAACGTAAGGATTGCCGGTGCAGTCGTCCCCTGCAAAGTAGATTACGAGTTCAGGCGCGAAAACGATGTGCTCTCTGAAAACGGCTATAGGGACTGGTTGTAGATCGCCGTTTATATCGATGACATCAGTGACTGCCAGGAACCAGTTGGCGTTGTCAAAAATCTGCATGCTTAGGACGTTCGCGAACTCTAATTGCGTGCTGTCTGTTATTACGAAATGCGGGCCTACTGGCCCTTGAGGGCCGGTTGCACCATCGTTACCGACCGGGCCTTGCGGACCAGCCGGTCCCGGTAAGCCGGTTGGTCCGGCGGGACCTTGCGCACCATCTGCACCGTCGTTGCCGGCCGGGCCTTGTGGACCCACGGGACCTTGCGCACCATCTGCACCGTCGTTGCCGCCCGGGCCTTGTGGACCTGCGGGACCTTGCGCCCCATCATTACCTGCTGGACCCTGTGGTCCGACTGAACCGTCGTTACCCGCTGGTCCCTGTGGACCGGCAGGTCCTTGTGCCCCATCATTACCTGTCGGACCCTGCGGACCGGCGGGTCCTTGCGCACCGTCTGCACCATCGTTACCCGCGGGGCCTTGTGGGCCGGCGGGTCCTGGCGCCCCATCGTTGCCTGCCGGACCTTGTGGCCCGACTGCTCCATCGTTACCGGCCGGTCCTGGCGCACCATCGTTACCGGCCGGGCCTTGCGGACCTGCTGGCCCCGGTAGCCCCGTTGGACCTGCCGGGCCTTGTGGTCCTACTGCTCCGTCGTTGCCTGCTGGTCCGGGTGCACCGTCGTTACCTGCCGGACCTTGCGGTCCCGCGGGACCTTGTGCCCCATCGTTGCCTGCCGGACCCTGTGGACCGACTGCTCCATCGTTACCGGCTGGACCTTGTGGGCCTGCCGGTCCCGGTAAGCCCGTTGGACCTGCGGGGCCTTGTGCACCGTCGTTACCGGCTGGGCCTTGTGGGCCGGCGGGACCTTGTGCCCCATCGTTGCCTGCCGGACCTTGCGGTCCGACTGCTCCGTCGTTGCCTGCTGGTCCCGGTGCACCGTCGTTACCTGCCGGACCCTGTGGTCCAACTGATCCGTCATTGCCTGCTGGTCCCGGTGCACCGTCGTTACCCGCTGGGCCTTGCGGACCTGCTGGACCTGGCGCCCCATCGTTGCCTGCCGGACCTTGCGGACCGACTGCTCCGTCATTGCCGACGGGACCTTGTGGACCTGCCGGTCCGGGTAGCCCGGTTGGGCCTGCCGGACCTTGTGGTCCAACTGCTCCGTCGTTGCCTGCTGGTCCCGGTGCACCGTCGTTGCCTGCCGGACCCTGCGATCCTTGCGCGCCTGCTGCGCCGTCCAAACCGCGGCTCGCGTACAAGTCCCAAAACGCTGTGTCAGAAGGGTCCTGCGTCCCATTAGTTACCTGGATTGCGATGAATGCAGACCCTGCATACAAGACGAGGTCGTTAATCTGGTAGGCAACGCCACTCTGCCACTGGCCCGTCCAGTTCAGGCGGTTTTCGGCATCGATCTCTTCTATTTTTTCGGCAGCATTCTCAACAGCGGTTGCCAGCGCCTCAAAATTCTCATTCACATCAACAGCGCGTGCGGGTTGTCCGGCCTCGAACACGTGCGGCACGCTGGTCTGCGCCGAAGCGGGAACGATTAACATCGATCCGGCAACGGCAATAATCGATTTCAGCAGCGTTAGCCTCATTGCCAGGATTCCTGATTCCATGTGCCCTCGTCCCATACAAGACCGAGCGACTCGCCCTGCGGCGGTGGTTGGGTATCAGGAGGCGCTGCAGACGGAGTTTCGGTGGTTCCTGCCGCGGTTTTTACGAACGCCGGCACCTTTTCGCAGGCGGCGATACCGCTTGCCAGCAAGAGCAAAAGGACCATTCGGCAGGATAGAGAAAGCACGTTGACACCACTTCATTGCAGTTAGCGCAATTTACTAATTACGGTGCAATCGTTTGTGAAAACGCATCACATTTTCTAATAAGAAACTCAATAAAATCAGTGGTTTTCGCTACATATAGTAAGTTATTACCAATTGGCAAATATGGGCGATTGTCGAAGCGCAGCGTTCTGGCCACGGCTCGGCGCGTTGTAATAGACCAAGAATCCTCTGGGCGGTTGCGCACAGGCCAGGATCCGCTGGGCGCTATTCGGCGTTGCGCCTCAGCTAACATCGCGCCTTACTTGCGGACCTGGCAAAAATAATGAAATCCAGAATGAAAAATTGGCGGCCCTGACAGGCGAAACCTGCGCAAGGTCACGTGCAAGCTGGTGGCGAAAGCAAAAGAATTCGATATGGTCGCGCGCTATCCTGACATTGTGTAAAGTCCCGGGATTAAGAACAACTTACAACCCATTAATAAATAGGACTTTATTGTAATTGTCGGTTGGACTGTGACGTAGCCGACATTCTTCATTGTGATCCAAACGGTTTAATTTCCGCTGTGCAATGTGAATACTCGCCGCGGTGTGGAATGGTCGTTGTCATCGACAGGCAAACGCGCACGCACCCGCTAGACCACTGATTAACAATCGGGAGACGAATGAGAGGAAGCCGATTTGGCACTGCGTTGTCGACCGGACTTTTTGCTCACACTTCCGATTAGCACCTGACCGTAAAACATTGTTGCATTTTGGCAAAACATGCCGGCGGCGGACTAATGTCGCAGTAGGCGTTTTGCCGATAATTTTTTAAGAATACTAAAGCCGCATTAATCCCAAGGGACACGCCCTATGATCAAGTCGCTCCGCGCAATCGCGAATGTCACCACATCCCTGTTCGTTTCAGGCCTTGTCACACTGATCCCGGTTGCCGCGATGGCAGAGGGTTCGGTACAGATGGGGTTCACGCAACGCCTGGTGGATCACCAGGCATCGCAGCTTCGCTGGGGCAACGACAACGACTCTGCCTCGCTGTTTGTCGACATCATCACGGCCGGCGAAGTCATCAACGTCAACTTGTGCGGACTGGCTAACGGCGACGACGTTGCCGTCGAGATTTTTGATCCGGCCGGCAACTCGGTCTTTACCGACTCGCAAGGTTCCGGCACCTTGCTTTGCGACAGCGCCATGGATACGACGCTCTCAGGCGGCTTTGAATACCAAACTACCGTGGCCGGCGCGTTCCGTATCGAGCTCAGCAATGAAACCGGCGCAACCTACGACAACAGCGTGTTCTCGCGCTACGATATTTCGGTCACGCCAGATCTTGCCACCGATCCCGACCCCACCGTCGCGGCAGGCCGTTTGTATGCGAAAAGCTGGAACATCAGCACCGGCTCTTTTGCTGCCGGATTTTCAACCGACGCAAACCTGTTTGCGCTTGTCCCTGGTGGACGTCCTGATACTAATTACGTCTGGATGCTCGACCTTAACCAAATGGCGGGCTTCAACTACAACATTATCGCGAATGCGGTCGGCGTGTCGGATCCGTTCTCTGGCTTTTCGACCGAAAATGATGCTCCGAATACCGCAACCTACTTGTACCCGGTTTACCTTGGCGTGCCGGCAATTGCCGATCCTCAGCCAACGCTGCCGCCCCAGGTTTCCGACGTGCGATTTATCGATGACGCGGGCCAGGATAACGGCATCTCGCCGAACAATGGCGATACCGTGCAGGACAGCGGCGTGTTTGAATTTACCTCAGACGCGCCAGGCACTTACGCCGTCTTCGTAGACGTTAATCAGAACAATATTTATGGTGACCCGGGCGACGTATTCCTGCTCGGGCTCGCGACCGCGGGCAGCAACTCGGTTCCGTGGGACGGACGTGATCCAAATGGCAACATACTGCCGGTCGGTAACTACAACGCGCGCGTGGCGGTTCGCCTGGGTGAATATCACTTTGTCGCAAACGACATTGAAACCAGCGGCGGCGGCACGAACAACGGATTGACTATTTATCTGTCGGACTTGTTAGGAAACACGTCTGACACCCTCGTTTACTGGGACGATGCCACCATACTGACCCCTCCGGGCACGAGCACGCGGCCGCAAGGTGCTTTGTCGAGCACGGATGAGGGCAAACATACCTGGGGTGATTTTTCCGGAACCAGTTTTGGTGACGGGCGTTTCATTGACACCTACGTTTACGGACTGGCGACCAATACTTCAGCATCAGTGGTCATCACACCTGACGATGCGCCATTGACGGGCGTCGACGGCACGATCTCTGTGACCGAATACATTCTGCGCGATGGTACCCAGACGATTACTGTCAATGATGCAGACCTGAATACCGGCGCAGGCGCGGTTGAGCAGGTCGTCGTTGACGTCACTAACACCCGCACCAACGAAATTGAGCAGGTTACGCTAACGGAAACCGGCGCGAATACCGGTATTTTCACGGGCACGCTGACGACAACTTTTAGTGGCGTTGCGGGCGGCAATAACACCGGCGTGATGAACGCCCAGGAAGGTGACAGCCTCGAGGCGAACTACGAAGACTTCCTGACAACGGTTGCCGGTACGCCTGCAACCCGAACAGACACAACGCTTGTCACTTTTGATACCGATGCCGACGGCATCTTTGATCCCGTTGATGCGGACGACGACAATGACGGTATCCCGGACGGCGCAGAAGCAGCCGGCGACCTTGACGGCGACGGGCTCATAAACTCGCGCGACATAGACGCTGACGGCGACGGCATTCCGGATAACATTGAAGCGCAGGCGGAAGGCAGCTACCGCGCCCCGGCGAACGCCGACACCGACGGCGACGGCCTCGATAACGCCTATGACACTGACAATGGCGGCATCGCCATCGTTATCGCCAACAGCGACAGTGCTGACCAACCCGACTACCTGGATACAGACTCCGACAACGACGGCGTACTCGATGCTATTGAAGGGCACGATCTCAACCTGAACGGTATCGCCGATCGCTCGCCTGCAAACGCTGATGATGACGGTGACGGGCTTGACAATGCATACGACAACGTTGCGTTGCCCGCCGCCGGCAACGCAACCGGCAGCCTTGCCGACCTGCAAAATACCGACGGTGATGCGACACGCGACTGGCGCGACGCGGATGACGACAATGATGCAGTAAACACCGTCAATGAAGACACGAACAACGACAACAACTGGGCGAATGACGACGACGACGGTGACCTGCGGCCGAATTATCTTGAATCGTTAACCGCGGATGCGGACGGCGACGGCATTACCGATCAAAACGACGCCGCAAATAACGACCCCTGCTCGCCAAACCCATTCAACTCAGCGTGCGGC
This sequence comes from Woeseia sp., assembly GCA_013003155.1. Taxonomy (GTDB): domain Bacteria; phylum Pseudomonadota; class Gammaproteobacteria; order Steroidobacterales; family Woeseiaceae; genus Woeseia. The sequence continues at coordinate 9,873 of JABDKF010000179.1, forward strand.
ATTGACTCCGACGGTGACGGCATCGCCAACAACGTTGAGCTGGCAAACGGCACCGACCCGAATGATGCGGACACGGACAACGATGGTCTGAGCGATGGTCTCGAGTTAGGCGCAAATGGCATACAAGATGCGGGCGAAACGAGCGCGCTGGATGCAGACACTGACGACGACGGCATCGTTGACGGCGTCGAGTTGGGCGCCAACGGCGTGCGCGATCCCGGAGAGACGGATCCGCTGGACTTTGACTCCGACGACGATGGTCTCGGCGACGGTCTCGAGAGCGGCATCGCGGCAGGCGCCAGCGGTGGCGTCAGCGACGGCAACGCAACGCCGTACGCGGGCACCGCGGGAGGCTTTGTCGGCGATGCGGCACCCGGATCAACCACCAATCCGCTCGCAGCTGACACGGACGGTGACGGCATCAATGATGGCGTCGAAGACGCGAATCAGGACGGCGCGACGGTTAACACGATCGGCGGCACCGGCACCGACGGCAGCGGCGAAACAGATCCGAACGCAGCCGATACCGATGGCGATGGCCTGAACGATGGCGATGAAGTTGCCGGAACCGGACCATTGGCTCCTTACGGCGCGACGGATCCCCTGGATACGGACACGGACGATGGCGGCACGCCGGACGGCACCGAAGCCCAGACCGACAGCACGAATCCGACCGCCGGCAATGGCGACGACGACGGCGTTGCTGATCCGGATGGCGACGGACTGACCAACACGCAGGAAGCTGCGCTCGGCACGGATCCGAATGACCCCGATTCAGATAACGACGGGCTGAGCGACGGCGATGAAGTCGGCCCCGACGGCGTGTTTGGCGCCGGCGAAACGAACCCGCTTGACGGCGACACCGACGATGACGGTCTCGGCGACGGCGTTGAAGTTAACGGCTCAGGTCCGCTGGCAGGCTTCGGCGCGACCGATCCGCTCGATCCCGACACAGACGGCGATTCACTGAGCGACGGCCTCGAAGCCGGCATCGTGACCGGCGTCAGCGCTGGCGTCAGTGACGGCAACAGCACGCCCTATGGCGGCACGGGCGGTGGCTTCGTGGGAGACGCAGCACCTGCCTCAACCACCAACCCGCTTGCAGCGGATACCGACGGCGATACCCTGGCGGACGGCGTCGAGGATGCTAACCAGGACGGCGCGACAGTCAACACGATTGGCGGCACGGGAACCTCGGGCAGTGGTGAAACGAATCCAAACGCTGCCGATACCGATGGCGACGGACTGAATGACAACGACGAACTCGCCGGCACCGGCCCGTTGGCGCCCTGGGCGCCGACGGATCCGCTGGATACGGACACCGATGACGGCAGCCGCCTGGATGGCGCTGAAGTACTCGCGGACAA
>JABDKF010000198.1 GCA_013003155.1 Woeseia sp.
GGGCCCCCCGCGGTTTAACAGATGACTTCCATGATGAAGCACCCATAGACCGTACCGTGCTGATCCCAGGATGTCCCCACTCAATGTGCATGCGCTAAGGTTTAGAAAAACATCGATATCGTAATCGCCTATTTTTTCCAAAGCTACGCGATCATACGTATAAGCAGATTCAGTTGAGTGCGGCTGCACTTCCAAGACGGGGGCATCACTCAACAATTCTTCGCAAGACGTTGGTACGAATGCATCTCGATATCCCGAACGTTTTCTATCAAGCCAGTTATAAAGCGCGCCAGCAAACTTATCCAAAAACATTAAAGGTGGGTCATACCAGCGGCGCCCGGGTACTGCAGATAACGTTGATTCTATTACCGCTGACTCGAGCAAAACAACCAACGCGAAAGTCGCGCAGTCCGACTTTTCAATTTGCAGCAACATTTCATGGACCCAAATAGGAACAGTTTTCGATTCCATGATTAGCCCAATCCGAAGTCTCCTCTGCATACCGTTAGTGGTTGCTTCCAGATCCAATGTAGCCCCACGATTTTTGCTATGTTTCATCGGCATGAGAATAGCAGATTGCTCAGCTGCACGGAATTTTGCGAAGTCTATTGCTACAGCAATTTAATGGCAGAGTGCGAAGTCTGCCAATATTCATTGTCATGCGATCATTTGGATCGTATTGTCAAAGCCAAAGGTTGACATATCTTATCGTCTTGGGTGGGGAATTCCCTTATAATCACGACTTTAGCGTTACCTCCCGTAAAGCCAAATTTAGTATTAAAAAATTACCTAAGCAGTTGCGCCTCGATATGCGTAAAGCTTTGGTAAGAATTTTTGAGAAAACAAAACAAGGAAACAGAGTTTTGAAGTCCACTTATTCAATGCCCGAAGACTTGCAACACAACATGCGGTCACCAAGTCTTTCAGACAATGAATCTGAAATTATTATTTTGCATTCTGTTTCCGAACTTGCTGAATGGCGCGCAGAATGGGAGCGCCTTTGGTCAGTCCAATCTTTCAGGTCGGTATTTCAGCACTTCGCATGGTCCGAAGCATGGGCCAAATGCTTTGTTGCGCCCGATAAACTGTTTGTCATAGTTGTAAAAGAGAGCGGAGCTCAGAGTCGTGCCCATGCAATTCTCCCAATGTGGGTGAACGCAGATCAAGAGTTTTCCCTGCTAGGGGAAGGCAGCTCCGACTATCAGGATTTGCTATGTGACGTCCAAACCGATGATGTAGATGCCGTTTTTTTATCAATGTTAGGCCGTTTGATAGAATCACGACCACATTGGAAACGCATTTTGTTTAACGAACTTCGGGAGGATTCGATACTTTTGCGGTCGTTGCGGCGCTTGGCTGCAAGAAATGCGCTTCCGTTTGTGTGGATCGAAAAAGCGTCTAGTCGCTGCCCCGTAGTATTAACTAATGGACGTAATGAAGTCATCGAAAACATACTTAAGAAAAAAAGTCTACGTCGGCATTATAACGGCATGAAAAAGATACCTGGATTTCGCTACCGCAGGATTGATTCGCCGGTCGAGGCGAAAATCGTTCTCAATTCACTAGTTGACCAACATATTGCTCGTTGGGCAATAAATGGAGTGCCGAGCCTTTTTGAGGACCAGAGAAATGTTGAGTTTTATCAAAAATTGATTGCCATACCAAACTTTTTTTCGCTGATACATTTTTCCGTCATTGAAATTCAGAATCAAATTATTGCAACACACTTCGGTTTTTTGAAGAACGGTATATTTATTTGGTACAAGCCAACGTTCGATCCGAATTTTGACCGCTCAAGCCCTGGCGAGGTCTTAATGTATTGTATGTTTCAGGAACTTAAAAGTAGCCGGTTAGCAGAATTTGATTTCACACGCGGCGAAGAATCTTTCAAATCGAGATTTGCGACAAACGTGCGACAGAATTACGATTTCGCTGCGTTCGCCTCTACCTTCGACCGTGCAAAATTCTCGGCGGTTAACTACATGAGAGAATCTGACCAGCAGGAAGGTATTATTGGCCATGTGGGAGCATTCCTAAAGTCGATTTTTCGACGCCTTCGTCGAATCAACGAAGAATTTGCGATGCAGGGGATTAGGTCAATAGGGTCGCGGTTGAAAGGCAAATTTGCTACATCCGATCTCGTTAAGCTTGTTTTTTCGCCAGATTTACCGGTACAAGTTCCAGAGCTTGCAGATGGCTTGCATTTTAGTTGCGGTGCGATCGATCTAATCTTGCTGGGCAAGATATCTCTACTTCGACCAACTTATCTTTCTACAAGTATGCTTGAAAAGGCCGTTTCACGCCGGAAGCGCGGCGATCGACTTCTCATTATTAGGAATTCAGCTGGGATGCCTGTCCATTTTTCCTGGCTATGTTCTCGACGCGACTATGAAGAAAAAGATAGAGCCCGTGAGATCCCAAGGACTGACAGCTGCGAAATGGTTAACATAATCAAGGATTCATGGACTGAAGCCGGGAAAGCGCAGAATGACATATGTTCATGGGCACTGCGGTACCTCGCGACACTAGGAACTCGCGAGAATCGCAAAACTTATTTTTTTTGCGGAAGCAGCGACTCTGTTGCTCTCGGTGATGCGAAGAACGCAGGCTTCAGACGCGCTGAAAGACAATAGGTCATAAAAATCAATCGGTTATGTGATCCGGTGCGCAGAATATCGGAACAAAACGTTGTAACGTCGCACCTCTATTAAACGATTCACGAAGCCGCGAAAATAATGGATATGAAACTTGCATTGAGCCCCGCAAAGTACATTTTTAAACGGTTGCGCCGGCTTGCCTGGCTTTTGCTCGGGCCGCCACCTGCTACGCCGGAAAGCTATATAGGGGATAACGGTTGCATCCGGTGTGCCGCGTCTTTCCTGGCTTGGAATCAAATCGTCGGAGATTATCTTGAATTTGGCGTTTATGAAGGGAACTCATTCGCAGAAGCGTATCGTTCAATCTCGAGAGCTCGGTCAAACGTTAAACAATTTATCGGCAAACCCGAAGTAGACGCTTGGTATCGAAATCCTCCAAAATATTTTGCGTTTGACTCATTCAATGGACTGCCAGAAGGCCCATTCGAGCGACACGCCGATTATTACGAAGGAGCATACAAATGTTCTGAAGAAGCCTTTCTACAAAATATCCGGGCCGGCGGTGTTGAGTTAAGCGACGTAGTCACGGTACCTGGCTTTTACGATCAGTCGCTGAATTCTAATACCAAAGAGCGGCTAAAATTGAGTCGGGCAGCGACGATACTGATAGATTGTGACCTTTACGAGAGCACCGTTCCAGTACTGGACTTTATTACCAGTTTGGTAGTTCAAGGAACTATAATTATTTTTGATGACTGGTATCGATACGGCGGACGGCCAGACCAAGGGGAACAACGGGCTTGCGCCGAGTGGCTCGAACGCAATCCCCAAATTGAATTGGTACAATATTGGCAACAAGGCCCGCAAACGGTAGCTTTCCTAGTCAACTTGCGTTGACGGTCAACGAACAAATTTAAAATAGGGTGGCACGATAATACCAAAGCGATGTAGAGCCAAGCCTATATCGCAAATCACGTCTCGAATTCCTGAGAGTTTGTTACCCTCACATCGCTGCGTAACAAAGTGCAGGTTTCGCGCTTTTTGGTGAGTCGGACTTTACTCGGCGGTAAATCACGCGATCCAGTAAAAACCACGAATACGGCCCCGAAATGCAAGAATATCCAAAAAATTCAAAAACATTCGATTTGATCGTAATTGGCGCCGGTTTCTGTGGCTCGCTCGTTGCAATCAAGGGTGACGATTTGGGCCTGCGCGTAAAATCGATAGATACGCTCGCAGAGTACCCTGACAATTTTCGTGCGGAAAAACTTGAAACGGATCAGTCTGAGGCATTGGCGACGCTAGGTCTTCTGGATCAGGTCAGGCCCCAAGTTTCACAAAACATCAAGCAAGTACATACTTTCACAGGCACCAAAGAAACGATCACCCCGATTAGTAACCACCGCGGCATGCATTATTCGGATACCGTGAACCAGTTGCGCTCAATCATGAAGGAGCGGCGCATACTTGAGATTCAGAAAGTCGCGGAGATCCGTGACGGGTCAGATTTCTGCCAGGTAAGGCTTGATGATGGAACTTTGTTACAAACAAGACTGCTAGTACTTGCGACGGGCATGGGGGCAGGCTTTAGACGACCTTTAGGGTTAAAATCTCTTGCATCAGACAAGCTTAAGTCACTGACTTTTGGTTTCTATATGGAATCCAGCTCAACCAATACCCTTCCCTATACGGCCTTTAATTTTCGCCCCAGCAAATTTAGTGAGGGGCTACAATATGCAACGTTTTTCCCCATTGGAAGTCGAATGCGGGTCAATTTGTTTACTTGCTGGGACCCGCGCAGTGACGTGGCAAAAGCAGTCAGAAAATGCCCGATGACTGAGCTTTACCGACTTTTTCCTACGATGGAAAGGCGCATAGGGGCAATGCATTATGCGTCCGAGGTGCAAGCGTACACAACTCGGTACTATCGCCTTAACGCTGAACACCTGAACAGAATTGTATTAGCGGGAGATGCGTATCAATCTGTATCGCCTGCAACAGGCGTTGGGCTTAGCAAGTGCCTTGTCGACGCCCAAGTGTTAGTTGACCTTATGCCGACCTTGGCAGAAAGTTCCTCTGCACAAGTCCAGATAAAAAATTATTATCAGGATACGCGCAAAACTCGAATTGACGACATAGCTCTGAAAAGGTGGCAATTGGTCAACGAACTAGCCACAAGTCAATCTTTGAGAACCAAATTGAAAATTCTCAAGCATCGAATCGGACCGCGAATACGCAAGATAATCGGTTAACTGCCCGACCCAAAAGCAAAATCTTCCCTGTCATATCTTCCGTATCTAGTTTTAGTCACCGGCAATAATCTTCCCAATCGGATCTCGAGGGAACGATCCCTTTCGACCGCTCTAAGCTTGTGCCCACCAAACCCACGCTAGGAGTTCAAATATTCAACTAACTCCGCGCGCATCACGTCTAACGGGCCACGCTGCAATTTAAAACAAGCGCCTGCGCTGGCTAATTGCGACGCCGCTTTCAGGCCTTCGCGCTCATGCGCGAGCTGATTGAGCGCATTGGAATAGAAGCGCGCGGCAGCCTCCGCTTTGGTCAATTTCTGCAAGCCAGGCGCCCGCGTCGAATCGCCTTTATGCAAGAATAGAACTGTATCAATTTCGACCTGTGATGATTCAATGCCACCGGGAATGAATTCGACCGGAATGTGCAACGTCGCATCTGCGTCGATCGTTGCGTCTGGTAGCGGCGGCATTCCCTCAGCAATGCGTTTCAGGCAAATTGCATGGGGATACGGTTCGATGCGCATGTCTTGTAGATTTATCGGGGCCAATTCGTCGCTGAGGTAGCGAAACCTGGAATTGCAAAGGTGCCAGCAGAACGTCGATTTTCCAGCACCCGATTCACCAATGATTAACACGCAGCGATCATTCCTTCTCACCGCGGCAGCATGCAGAAAAAACAAATCGGGGCGCCGGTGCTGCAGTTCGATTGTCAGCGCTTTCTCGACAACGTAAATTAGATCGGCGAGGGTCGCACATTTTTCAGTGTGACCCTTAAATGTTACCTCCCAACCGGCCGCACTGAGTCCGCGGCTAACTTCGATGAGGAGAGGGGGCGTGTCCGATTCGCCTGAGGCACAAACAAATGCAGAATAACAGGATTCAAAAATGCCGAGTGTTTCGCTGTCGTCAGCGATAATTCGAGCATGATGCTCGAACATTCGAATTTCAAGATTCGTCAAAGCAAAAGGCACTCTACGGCTGGTAATTAGGTTCCGTAGAGTGCCTGAATGGGACGGTGATGACTACCCGATAGAGGGCTCGTAGATCACTTATCTCCCGCCGCTATGACGACGACGTGCACGTACCGGACGTTTCCGTTTGCCGAGGCGGAGGCGGGTGGCACGAACCGGTCGTTTTGCGAACCTGCCGTTCGAGCCTTGGTGAGGTGCGCCCGAGCCTGCTTTCGCAAACGCCGGGACTGCCGATAAAGTCATAATTGCGGGGGCCGCATATGCCGTCTTCTTGATGAAATCTCGTCTAGTAGTCATATCCCTAACTCCATTTTCTTATTGCCTACACAGCAATTTGTTATTGCCTACACAGCAATTCTACGTTTTTTTCTCAACCAAATTTAGTGAATTAAATTCGTTCAAAATTCGTTTTACATCTTGCGATGCGACTTCTTGCGTGACGTCGAAAGTCTTTACAATTTCACTCACGATGTTGTCGATTGCACTGCCGTTCTCAATGCCCCGCCAGACCGCTCGTGCTGTAGGGTTGAGCTGATGAATCTTCTGATTGCGTTCGTCGAGAATCAGTAATTCTTCCTCAACCTGCTCAAAAGCCAGGCCATCTCGTGCCCTGAGGTCGTCGGTGCTTATTGTCAAAGCCGTATCCTGTTGGTTGATTATGTTCAGAAGCGTAGCGCCCTGCCCTTGTCCTGGCCTGATGTTCGGGCGCGGTGCAACCGGCAGCAAGCACCGTAGCGTGTTCTGAATAATACAGAGAGAATCTGCAAGTTGCGCTCGTGTGCGTCACGCGCAAAACTGTGAACTGTGTCACACTTTTTCGCGGACCGACGATGACATTAATTGATGTATGCCTGCTACTAACGCATGCCCTTGAGGCACTTTGCTGCCGCGCTGGACTTATTCACGATGGGGTGTTGGTATCCCCGGGTCGAGCAACTTTGCGGTGCGCGCAATGACCCGTCAAATCCTGGTACTGCTATACAGCGTCATTGTCCTGGCCGCATGCGGGGGAACCGCGAAACTTCCGGTTTCCGCTGGCACCGGCCCTCAACCCCTATTACCCGAAACCCGGAACGCGCTGGTGCCGCTCGTCAACATTGCGGATGCGAAAGGATGGTCGCCAGGCGCGACTCCGGTGGCGGCGAGCGGCCTCACTGTCAACGCCTTCGCCCAAGGCCTCGATCACCCTCGCTGGCTGTATGTCCTGCCGAATGGTGACGTACTGGTTGCGGAGACCAATGCCCAGCCAAAAGAAGTCAGTGGCTTGCGCGCTCGTATTCAAAAAAAGGTGATGACCCGTGCCGGTGCCGCCGTACCCAGTGCCGACCGGATAACTCTGTTGCGTGACGAGGATCGGGACGGAGTCGCAGAGCTCAAGACAGTCCTGCTTGCTGACTTGACCTCACCTTTTGGCATGGCGCTCGTGGGTGGGCGTCTTTATGTCGCGAACACCGATGGCGTTGTCAGCGTCCCGTATAAAAGCGGCGTGACCGAGATCTCCGCTTTACCCGTTCCGCTTGCCGATCTTCCCGGCGGACCGATCAATCACCATTGGACCAAGAGCCTCGTCGCAAGCCCTGACGGGAAAAAGCTTTATGCCGGCATCGGCTCCAACAGCGATCACGGTGAAAACGGCATGGACAATGAGGTCCGGCGCGCGGCCATTCTGGAAATTGACATCGGGTCCGGGGACACGCGGGTTTTCGCGCATGGACTGCGCAACCCGGTCGGCATGGCCTGGGAACCCGAAACCGGTGTGTTATGGACCGCGGTAAACGAGCGCGATGAACTGGGCGGCGATCTCGTCCCGGACTATATGACGTCTGTAATCGATGGGGGGTTTTACGGCTGGCCTTACAGTTATTACGGCGATCATCTCGACCCGCGCATCGACGACCAACGCCCTGACCTTGTTGCCAGCGCACGGGTTCCCGACTACGCGCTCGGCCCGCACACGGCCTCGCTTGGATTGACCTTTGCGGCTGGCAGACAGCTGGGCAGTGACTACGGTGACGGCGCGTTTGTCGGCCAGCATGGCTCCTGGAATCGCAAGCCGCGCAGCGGCTATAAAGTGATTTTCGTACCCTTCGAAAAGGGCAAACCGGCCGGCATGCCGCGTGACGTATTAACAGGCTTTCTCGATGCAAAAGGCGACGCCCAGGGGCGCCCTGTAGGCGTAGTGATCGATAAATCCGGCAACCTGCTGGTCGCCGACGATGTCGGCAATACCGTTTGGCGCGTCAGCCGCGACCGCTGAACGCAATTCGCAAATTGGTGAATTTTTTCTTCCATTTCCGCATGTTGCTGTTATAGTCCGCCCCGTCCTGGCGCACTTCGGTCTGCGCCACTCGCTCCGCGCCGGCATTTTGCCAGCGGAGTAATCAATAAGTATTCCAGCCTGGACCGAACCCTTAACGGTGCATTCCGTCACTGGTCAGGCGCTTCGGAGCTTTATCCAATGCAATTCAATGAACTCGGCCTCGAGGCCGAACTGCTGCGTGCGGTCAACGAACAGGGCTACACAACAGCAACCCCCATTCAACAGCGAGCAATTCCTGCCATTCTCGACGGACGGGATATGCTCGCAAGCGCCCAAACCGGCACCGGCAAAACTGCAGGATTTACTCTGCCCCTGCTGCAGCGTATGCGCAGCAAAGCCAGCGGCAAGAAAGCAGTGCGGACCTTGGTCCTGACGCCAACGAGAGAGCTCGCCGCGCAGGTTACTGAAAGCGTGCGCGACTATGGTCAGTACCTGCCTTATCGAACGATAACGATCTACGGCGGCGTCAGCATCAATCCGCAAATCGCCAAACTGCGGCGTGGCGTGGATATCGTTGTCGCCACGCCGGGCAGGCTGCTCGACCACATGCAACAAGGCACCATAGACCTCTCATCCATCGAATACCTCGTACTGGATGAAGCAGACCGCATGCTCGACATGGGGTTTATTCGTGACATGCGCAAGATATTCAAAGTGCTGCCGGCGAATCGCCAGACTCTGCTTTTTTCTGCCACCTTTTCAACAGAAATTCGTCGACTGGCGAATGACTTGCTGCGCAATCCTGTTGAGGTGGAAGTCGCACCGCGGAACACCACGGCCGAGCGCGTAAGCCAGCTCGTGCACCCAGTTGACAGGATGCGCAAGCGCGAACTCTTGTCTCAGCTGATAGGGCAGAAAAACTGGCGGCAGGTCCTCGTATTCGCAAGAACCAAGCATGGTGCGAACCGGCTCGCTGAACAGCTGGTCACTGACGGCATTAGCGCGACCGCAATTCACGGCAATAAATCACAGGGCGCCCGCACCAAAGCCCTGGCTGACTTCAAAGCCGGCAAAGTTCGAGTCCTGGTCGCAACGGACATCGCAGCGCGTGGACTCGACATCGAACGCCTGCCTCATGTGGTTAACTACGAGCTGCCTAACGTACCGGAAGACTACGTCCACCGGATCGGACGCACGGCGCGCGCAGGGCTCGACGGCCAGGCCGTTTCACTTGTCTGCATCGACGAAGCCAAGCTGCTCCGCGACATAGAAAAAGTCCTGAAAACGACTATTCCAAAAGAAATTGTCCAGGGCTTCGAGCCGAACCCGAGAATCACTGCAGAGCCTATTCAGAATGGTCGCAATTCTCGACCAGCACGCGCGCGTAACGGGCGGCCGCAGAAGCCACGAAACCGGAACAATGGCAGTGGCCACGGAAAAGGAAAAGCTAAAACGACCAGCAGGCGAAAGCGCAGAGCGGGATAGGCGAATACCGCCGGAGGCTCAAAAAGAGGCCTGCTCTAGCGCGCGTCGTCTGGCGTCGATATTTCCATACTGTCGAGCCGGTTACGACCGGCATTCTTGGCCCGGTAGAGTGCAGTGTCTGCCGCGGCCAAGAGATCCTGTTCGTTGACGTCGGTGTGCGCCGTGACTGTGCACAGGCCGATGCTCGCTGTAACGTTTAGATCGCTTCCGGCAAATTCGAGGTCGCGAACGGTGCGCAACACTCGCTCACCCTGCGCTACTGCCTCAGCACTACTGATACCGACGGAGAGCACCACAAATTCGTCACCGCCAAATCTCACAACGTAATCGGTTGCCCGGCAGAAAACGCGCGTTAATGCGGCACCGAAAGTGCGCAAACATGCATCACCGATCGCGTGACCCAGCGAATCGTTTAATTCCTTGAACTTGTCGATGTCGATCATATAGAGCGACAGGACGCCCTGCTTGCGCATTGCCCGTCGCCACTCCCGGTTTAGCGTCAGATTGAACATGCGCCTGTTCTGCAAACCGGTTAGCGGGTCGATCGATGCCAGTCGTTGCAGCTGTTTATTGAGAACCTGCAGCTCCGCACCTCGCTCACGCAACAGGATTTCGCGAGCCACGCGAGACGTGACGTCTTTTTGAATACCGACATAGTGCGTGAGCTGATTATCGCTGCCAAAAACAGGAGAAAGGCTTAGCTCATTGTGAAAGAGTTCGCCGTTCTGTCGGTAGTTTCGGATAGTAACGAGACAATCCCGCTGGTTTTTAAGTGCCTGCCGAATTTTTTCGATGCCAGTTTGATCATGGTCGTCTACCTGCAAAAACCGGCAATTCTGGCCGAGGATTTGTTCGCGTGAATAGCCGGTCATCCGTTCAAATGCGGCGTTTACGAAGATAAGCGGCATATCCGGCAGCCTGGCGTCGCAGATGACGACGCCATCGCGTGTTGCCTCGAGCCCAGCCTTGAAAACCGCGGAGCCAGGCCCGCCTTGCGACGTAGCATCAAGGGTATTCGAATCCAGTGCAGCGAGTTTTGGAATTGTGTTGCCGGTACCCATGGAAGCGCTTTTGAATGAACCCGCTCTGCTGCGACTAATCTGACTAGCTGGCCGCTAGTGTGATTCGGCTTGGGTTCGACGCAGATGTGCCGAATTCCTTTAGAATTTTATCCAAAGGCTCGGGCCTGCCCACTTTGTAACCTTGCGCGAAATCGATTCCGGCTTGCTTGACGCGTTGCAATATAAGGTCGTTCTCAACGTACTCGCCAACGGTGCGTGCGTTGACAACCGTAGCGATCTTGCACACGGATTCGACAATAGCCTCTGAAAGCGGGTTGTCCAGGATGTCGCGAATAAACGAACCGTCAATCTTGATGTACTGCACCGGCAGGTCCTTCAAATAGGCAAATGAGCACTGCCCTGTGCCGAAGTCATCGAGCGCGAGGCGACAGCCCAGCTTCCTGAAACGATTCAGCATGTCCTGCGCACGCTGAAGATTACGCATGATCGCCGTCTCAGTGATCTCAAAGCAAAAGGTGTCCGGAGAAATGCCGCTTTCGAGAATGCATGCTTCAACGAAACGTGGGAACACATCATCCATCATCGATTGCGTGGAAACATTAATACTGAAACTTGCCAGGTTAGCTTCCAGCACGTTCTCGATTTCACTCAACATATTGGTCGCCGTGCGCACGACCCAGCGATCAATCGAGGTCATCATCTGGTAGCGTTCAGCGGAAGACAGGAAGCGGTCCGGTGAACGAATCGTGCCATCTTCATCGATCATCCGTAACAGGATTTCATAGCGGGGCCGACTGTCTGCGTCCCTCAGCGAAACAATGGGTTGCGCATACAAAACGAAGCGGTTGTCGATCAGTGCGGCCTGCAGCTGTCCGACCTGGTCTAGATCTTCGCGCCGCCGCATAACACTGGCATCAAGATCATCAAATACGACGACTTGATCGCCGCCGCGCGCCTTGGCGGATCGGGCGGCAACCTCGGCCGTATTCAGCGCGCTGGCACCGTCTTGCACCATCGCCGGCATCATCGCGATTCCAATACTGGCAACCACCTCAATGACGCGCGCCTCATAGCGCGGCTGATGCCGCACTAAAGCCTCGCGAATCTGTTCCGCAATTTTCTGCGCGTTCTTTTCATCGCTTTGCGGCAAGAAAACGCCAACCGAACCGCCTGACAGGTTGCATACGACGGCCTGTACCCCACCGGCGATATGGGCCTGCTCGACGACGGCAGAAATAGCGGCATCACCACCGAAATGGCCGTGCATCTCATTAATTACGTGCAGCTTGTCAATATCAATCAAGAGTAGAGCACGGGATGTTCGCGGATTATTCGTCAGGTGCTTGTCAATATGTCGCAAGAGGTCATGACGACTCAACACGCCCTCGGCCACTGGAATGTTTTGCTCAACGAGCGCGGCAAGCTTGGCCGCAACAACCCGGGTCAGCCTTATATCCTGCCGTCCAAATTCTTCCGTGCAAACCAACGCCAGCACCCCTGACACTTCATCAGCGTCATTTAGAATTGGCGAGGACAGGATATTTGCATGTGCGACGTCAATTTTCGCAAATTTCAGCAGGCCGCTGGGTGCTGTTGTGTCAAGTACACGGCGCCGCTTTTTAGCAGCTGCAACCAAGCGGTCGAAAATCGGCGCCAAGGCGTCGCAGGCCCGTGCACTCACATCACCCTTAATTCGCCACGCCTTGTGGACATTCATTTCCGGCATCCACAGTACGGCGATGTTGCTGTCAAAGTGTTTCGCTGCCAGTTTGAGACCCGCTTGTACCCGCGCACCGGCGTCCTCGCCTTTTTGCAATTCATCGAGCTTTAGCAGCAACTCCATGTCACGGCGTTCGCTGTCAGTCTGTCGGCGCACCGCGGATAATTCGAGACGAATGTCGAGCTGCTTATGGATGCAATCAAGGATAGGCTTGACGCTGATTCTGGCTTTCGCGACCGGAACCCGCTCGTTACCTTTCGTTTGCACAAGGACGTAGCCGAGGGGGTCATCATGACGCGACTGACGTAACGGAAATGCAAATGCAAAGCGACCGTTGCTTAATTCGACGCATGAATCGTCGGCCGCGAACGGGTTTTCAACGAAACCGCCGTCCGGCCAGTATTCCCCGTCTTCTTCTCCCGGACCACACCAGGCGAGTTCGCCGTCTTCATCAAAAACAGCAACGGACAAAGAGTCCTCAAGACTTTCAGTCAACTGACGCGCAAAAAGACTCAGCGCACCTGGGTCGAGGTATGTCCTTATGCCGGCATCATTCGCCATAGTTAGATCCGTTTTTGGGCACGCGCCCTAAAGCAAATAGTTGGACCGACGTTGGGGGGAAAACCGCATCGTCGATCCACCGTAAGTCCAAATTGCCATTGCTGCTCGCTTATGGTCGAAATAGCTCAATTAAGACGAAAACCAGCCGATTCAGCGTTCGGCGTCAACCACCACGACGGTCGCGCAGCCATGGCGAGTCACCAAATTACGGAATAAAAGCAAAAAACGCCCGGTACTGTTCCACATAATCAAGCATCTACGAGCGACAGCCCTGCCGTCGAGCGCGCTCCGGTTCCCAAGAAACCGCCGGTCGCAGTAGACTCTTAGGTCACTGCTTGCCAACAACGCAGCCGCCTCAGGGGCTCACTGGTGTCAATAATCAAAGACTGGATCTCGCGATTACTCGGCAAACCGCCGGCGAAGCCCCGCCAAAGCGTGCTGACATTCGACAAATACGAAGAGCTGACTGCGACCCAGGCGATTCGCTTCGAACACCTTAAGTCCACCGTCCCTGCAACAAGTCGTGATCAGCTGCCATCAATGCCGGAGCAACCGTGGTATTCGCTCGACGATGCCTGCGACAGGATGTCGGTTAGCCAGGCTGATCTGTTGGGCGCTGCGGCGGCGGACCGCGTGCAGTGCTTTGTCTATACCCGAAACGCCCCTGGCTACTGGGACGCGGCCCCTTCAACGCCAGTGCCGGGTTCTGTCCCCGACTTCCTTGTATTACCGGCCAGCCTCTGCGCCGAAATTGGAAACCAGCAAGAAGTAAAGGTCAGAGAACTCGTGTATCACCACTCCGCAAATAACGTACTGCGCTTTCGACTAAAGTACCCCGAAACCATTGCGGCCAACCTGCTCTACCTGCAGCACCCGCTGCCCGATACTGATACCGTTTACGGGTGAGCCGCGACGAGCGAGTGCGTGAACAAGCCGTGACGGTTTCGTGCCCGGACGGATTTGCTCTCAACGTTCTGTTATTCGAATCCGCAACGCCGGCCTCACGTATTGTTCTGCTGTCACCGGCAAACGGTGTACCGGCGCGCTTCTACACACCGTTTGCCCGTTGGCTTGCAACGCAAGGATTTACGACGGCGACCTGGGACTGGCGTGGTTTGGGCCAAACGGCCCCTGCTTCAATGCGCGGATTCGTAGCCGATATGACCGATTGGGCAACGAAGGACCAGCCCACAGTACTCCACTGGCTACACGAGCGTTTCCAGCTACCGATGATCGGCATCGGCCATAGTTTCGGGGGCCAGGTCTTCGGACTTGCTGGATGTCCTGAGCGTTTCGAAAAAATCATTCTGTTCGGCTCGAGCAACGCATACTGGCGCCTTTGGCCGGCACCAGATCGCTACGCCTTCCGGGCAGCAATCAGCATCATGCGCCGCGCGACCGCCGTCGTCGGCTATTTGCCCGGCACCAAGGTAGGTCTGGGCGCTGACTTACCAGCCGGGGTCGCACGGGAATGGTTGACCTGGTGCCTGCATCCTGACTACCACCAGCGCTGGGATGGCCACGGCCAAATCACCGCACCCGTAATATCTTTTGCATTTAGCGACGACCGCTACGCGCCGCTGGTGGCCCGCGAGGACCTCATGCAACGCTACGGTGGCGAGAAAACTTTGGTTACCGTAACTCCCAGGGAATTTGGTTTGAAAAAGGTCGGGCATTTTGATTTTTTTCGCAGCCGCAATGCCCCTGTCTTGTGGCCTGCATTCTTGCCCTACGTTGCGCGCTAAAAAGTGCGCCTCGTATTCACAATTTACCCGCGCGACAACAAGCTGCCAGGGAGATCCATTATGCGATCCGGGAAAACTATAAAACGGACGTTTGCCTTTCTTGCAGTGTGCAGCATCGCGGCATGCTCTACAGATAACGGCCGGACTTCTGCCGCCGAATCGTCGCGCCTCGCGAAAATTGCAGATCGCGTAGAAATTATTCGTGATGATTTCGGCGTGCCCCATGTTTACGGGCAATCCGATGCCGACGCTGTTTTTGGCATGCTTTACGCGCAGGCGGAAGACGATTTCCCGCGAATCGAAAGCAATTATATCTGGGCGATTGGCCGCCTCGCCGAAATTGAGGGCGAGCAGGCTTTGTGGAGCGATTTGCGTGCGCGCCTCTACATGACCGTTGCCGACGCAAAAACTGCGTACGAATCGGCGCCTCCCTGGTTGCAGGAGCTCTGCGATGCCTACGCCGATGGCCTGAATTATTTTTTGGAAACACACCCGGACGTGCAGCCGCGCCTGCTGACACGCTTTGAGCCATGGATGCCCATGTTTTTCAGTGAGGGCTCTATCGGTGGTGATATCGAACAAATCCCGCTGGCGGGCATCGAGGCTTTTTACGGGGGTGGCCTGGCGCAAGATAGCGCAGACGACGCCTCGGCAGCGGCCGCAAAACTGGCGGAGCCCGCAGGCTCAAACGGTTTCGCGATCGCTCCAGAATTAACCCGCGAGGGTCATGCGCTGCTGCTGATAAATCCGCATACCTCTTTCTATTTTCGTGGCGAAATCCACGTTGTCAGTGAAGAGGGCTTGAACGCCTACGGAGCGGTAACCTGGGGTCAATTCTTTGTCTATCAGGGCTTCAATGAGAATACGGGTTGGATGCATACCTCGACTAACGTCGATTTTATCGACGAGTTCGTAGAAGACGTCTCCTTTGAAGGAGAACAGATCAGGTATCGCTACGGCAAGGAAATGCGTCCCGTACAAGTATCCGAAGTTACGTTGCAATACAAAGACGGAGACGCGCTACGCTCGCGTACGTTTCCCTTGTATCACACGCATCACGGTCCGATTACTCATCGACTCGGTGATAACTGGGTGGCCACCCGCATAAATTGGGACCCGGTCAACGCGCTGCGCCAGTCCTATACCCGCACGAAGCTGAAAAACTATGACGAGTTTCGCG
>JABDKF010000205.1 GCA_013003155.1 Woeseia sp.
CCGGCGTTCGACTGGCAGCTGCCGGACGGAGTGCCGGAACCTCGGGTGCCGACTGACAACCCGATCAGCGAACGCAAAGTGGAATTGGGGCGTCGCTTGTTTTATGACGTGCGTTTGTCGGCCGACAACACGCTGTCGTGTGCCGGCTGTCACGTACAGGCGCTGGCTTTTACGGACGGTCGACCGACCGCGGTCGGGGTGGCAGGCACGCCGCATCCACGCAGCAGCATGAGCTTGGTTAACGTCGCCTACGCCAGTCGACTTAATTGGGCGAACCACTTGCAGGATCGACTGGAGATCCAGGCACTCACGCCACTGCTTGGCGAGTCACCGCTTGAAATGGGGGGTCGTCAGCCCGAGATTCTCAGCCTGCTGCAACAAGATCCTGAGTACCAGCGCTTGTTGCCGCAGGCATTCCCGGACGACGCCGATCCGTATTCAATTCTGAACGTCGTCCGCGCATTGGCCAGTTTTACGCGAAGTATTGTTTCGTTTGATTCGCCTTACGATCGTTATTTGCGCGGTGACACGACGGCCATGACCGAGAGCCAGGTACGCGGCATGGAGCTATTTTTCTCCGAGCGCATTGAATGTTTCCATTGCCATGGGGGGTTTAATTTTACCGACAGCAGTACACACGCCAACGTTACCGTCGACAGCGTCGGTTTCCACAATACCGGACTCTATAACCTAGGCGGGACGGGCGACTATCCGCCCAACAATACGGGTCTTTACGACCTGACCGGCGACCGGCGGGATATGGGGCGCTTCAAGGCGCCGAGTCTCCGCAATGTCGCAGTTACTGCGCCCTACATGCACGATGGCAGTATCGCGACGCTCGATGAAGTGCTTGACCACTATGCCCGTGGCGGACGCGCGATTGATAGTGGGCCCCTTGCAGGTGACGGCCGGCACAATCCGTACCGATCAGAGTTTGTAAGCGGCTTTGAATTGCTGGACACGGAGCGTGCTGACGTTCTTGCGTTTCTAAACGCGCTGACAGACGAGTCGGTGCTCCGCGATTCACGATTCGACGATCCATTTGCAGCAACAGAAAAGTAGGGCCGAGTTTTCCGCGGCGAGTTCGCAGCTACAGGGCTGCCGCGGAAAAAATTACGACGAGCAGGGCCAATACCTTTTCACCGTCGGTGCCACGTCACAAATCGGCGTGCTTACCCTTTGGATAACTTGACCTCCACGTCAAAGCCGGTTGCTCGCCAGGCAAAGTACGTCAGAACGATATGACTTTGCATGATTAACACGGAAATCCACTCGATAATGTTTTCAGTCTGATCAGCGTCCGCGAGGATTGCTTTGAGAGACAGATTCAATAAACCGAGAAAAAACGGCAGCGCGACAAGGCCGAGGAGCAGTCGGGAAAGGCGTAGCAGCGGCCGGTTTCGAGCTTTCCTCGCGTAGCGTCGAATGCGCAATGACAGATCTAACTGCGCAAGAATGGTGAGCAAGAAAAAAAGATAGATCCCGAAACGCCTCATGAATTCATAAAAGGGCTCGTGAGTACCGAGGAAAGTGACGTACAGAATAAGTGCCAGCGCACCGCCACCGCCCAGGAGATTCAGGCGGATTGATTGGTGAGACCAACGCGACCCGGGCGTTGCTTCGAGCTTCCGCAACCAGGCCGCGCAACATATCCAGAAAAGCAGCAGCAACACCGCTTCAGGGAGCATGACGGCTTTGAAGAGGTAGCTGGCAGGCGGGTACCGGCCGGTCGCGCTGATCGAGGTGCAGCCCGCGAAGTAAGGTATGCACACGGGAATACGCTGAGCACTGGCCGCAATGAGATAACAGGCGTGGATGCCAATAATTGGCATCAGCCCGGTAATCAGCGGCAAAAATCGTATCGGCATCGTTTCTCAATCTGGACCGGTCTGTCTTGCTTGACTCGCACAGGCAAGCGAATTGCTAGAATGATAAAACACAGCATAAGAAAAACATTGCATCAGGCGGGAGAAACATCATGAGCATTTTTGAGTTGTGGCTACCCATCGTTGTCTCCTCAGGGCTGGTCTGGATTGCGAGCGCGCTCATCTGGACGGTTCTGCCATGGCACAAGTCGGATTTTTCGAAGGTAATCGACGAGGAGGGCGCGCGCGCGGGGCTGAAGGGGCTTGCGCCGGGTCAGTACATGTTGCCGTATTGCATCGACCCGAAGGAAATCGAAAACCCGGAGCTTCGCAAGAAGTTTGAAGAAGGGCCGGTGGTCTACCTGACCGCAATGCCAAACGGTGTTCCGCAAATGGGTGGACGCGTCGCCAAATCGTTTGTCTACAATCTGGTCGTGGGTACGTTATGCGCTTACCTGTTGACAAGGACAATGATGATGGCCGACTACCTGTCGGTCTTCCAGCTTACCGGGACAGTGGCGTTTGCCGCTTACGGGTTTGCCTACATTCAGGAAAGCATCTGGTTCGGCCGGCCGTGGTCAACGACGGGAAAATCCTTTCTGGACGCGCTGATCTATTCGTTGCTCACTGGCGGCGTGTTTGGCTGGCTTGCGATTTAACCGCGCACGGCAGCTATCGACGGGGAGGCCTCGCTGCTGCGCGTCTTATATGCATGCAGCATCCGACCGCGCACGCGGCTAGAGAATTCGCAACCGGGATTCGATTTGCACTTACAAAAAAGGGGGCGATTAACGCCCCCTTTTTGGTGTTGCCTATGTGGCCGTCAGTGCCATCAAATCAGGCAGCGACCTTGATCCGTCGTGGCATCGATTTCGCCTGTTTCGGGATCGTGATTTCAAGCACGCCGTGATGATTGCTCGCCTTTACCTTCTCCGCGTCGACGGTGTCCGGCAAAATGAAGCGACGGTAAAAACGGCCATAGGCCCGTTCCGTCCGGCGACGTAACAAGCTGTCGTCCTTCTCTTGTTTGACGTACTGACGCTCGCCTGCAATGGTCAACACGCCGTTGTCCAACGTGATCTCGACGTCCTTCGGGTCGATACCGGGTACGTCAACGTGCAGCTCAAAACTTTCCTCGCTCTCGTTGATGTCGACACTCGGGACCCAGTCGGCCACCGCGCTGGTGCTCTCGTTGTTGGACCAGCTGCCAAACAGGCGATTGATGTCTTCCTGCAGCTGCCCCATGCCCTGCCAGGGCTGATACCGTACTAATGACATGGAAGTTACCTCCTGAATTTCACTGTTAGGACACAGCATCTTGCTGCGTTCGCTAACCGAGATGTGAGCGCCTGCTGTGTTTTCAAGGGGTAAACCGTTATTCTTTTTTGGCGGGCATGACCTTGAAAAGAGTTTTTTCGCCCCTAGTACCGAGCGCCTGGTTTCAATTCACAGCGGGAATTCGAGATGGGATCGTCAACGCTTTACCGACTAAGCGCCTTTAGCGACCAGCCGGACGGTGGGAATCCCGCCGGGGTCTGGATCGGCAACGAATTGCCCGATAGTGCAACGATGCTCGGCATTGCTGCCGACGTCGGCTATTCAGAAACGGCATTCATTGCACCATCATTCGGCAAGATGCGCACGGTGCGTTACTACAGCCCGGAAGCCGAAGTCAGTTTTTGCGGTCACGCGACCATTGCAACGGGTGTCGTTCTTGGCGAGCTGGAGGGCGAGGGCAGCTACAACCTGTCTTCCGCGGTAGGGGAGGTGATCGTTGCTGTGCAGCGTGACGGTCCGCGTTTCACAGCAGCGCTGACGTCGGTCGAGCCACGGCATGAGCGACCATCTGCCCAGTTGCTGAATGCAGCTCTTGACTGCCTCAATTGGCGCCACGGTGACCTCGACCCGAATCTGCCACCCGCAAAAGCTTACGCAGGTGCCTGGCACCTCGTAATCCCAGTCGCAAAACGTGAGCGACTCGAGAGCCTTGAATACGATTTCCAGGCGTTGAAAATGTTGATGCAGCTAAACGACCTGACGACGCTGCAGCTCGTTTGGCGCGAGTCGGCTGGCGTTTTTCATTCGCGCAATCCGTTTCCGGTCGGCGGTGTGGTCGAGGACCCGGCGACCGGCGCCGCCGCTGCGGCGATGGGCGGCTACTTGCGCGATGCAGGTTTGTTAAATGCGCCCGCGACGTTCAAGGTGCGCCAGGGTGAAGCCATGGGACGCCCCAGCCTGTTGACCGTGCAAGTCCCGAAATCGGGAGGGATCGTCGTAAGTGGCACGGCCGTGAAACTGTGATGTCCGGTTACGTTCCCCGATAGCTCAAAAAGCCCCGTCTGAGCGGGGCTTCCAGGATTTCAGGCATTCGCTGTTGTTCGCACTCAGGGAATATTACGGGCTACATTTGGCGCCGAGAATAGATTTGCCGAAAATTCTTGCACACAACGGTCGGTTGCGTCCACGAGCTCTTGCTTGATATATGCGGCGTTGTTTGCGAGCAGCGTCTCGTGAGCAACAGCCGACTTGCCGGCCGCCTTTGCATCGTACGCGCACAACCCACTGGAAATGACTTCGGAAGTATTTACGTCGATCAGTCGAAGTTTGGACGAGTAACCAACAAAGTAATCGCCGAATTTGAAGCCATCGTAGATGTAAGACCAACCGTGCGTCGCGACGTCGAGCGCATAATCACTATTATTGGCGAGTTTAACGAGCTCATCAACGCTATCGGACTTCGCGATCGTGGTCTCTCCTCGAAGGGCTATCCCGTAGTTGTTGGCAAGATTCTCCGCCAACGTCCGGCTAATGTTCATCGCCGGATCAACGATATTATTTTCCTTGACGAGTTTATTGCCGGTTACGGCGGCCGCACCAACGCCTGCCACGGCGAACATTCCCTTGCCCGAAGTCATGGCAACGAAGTTCGGACTTTCACGTTGAATCAAGGTCAAAGATTTGCCTTGCATGGTTTCAAGCGTGTTCGGCGATACGGCCAGGTTTTGTGTGCTTGCGCAGCCACTGAGCAAGACGAAAGCGAAAACTAGCGACACGGCTTTCATAATCAACTCCAGGATTCTGACGAAATACAACCTCGAACATTAGCTTCTACTATTCAGCCTTTCTGTGAACTGTGTCAGATAAGCCGGAACCCGAGCGGTTCCGCGCTGGCAATGCAGGGGGGATAGGACTCGGGTAGGTCTGCCACATAGACTGCCCAGTCTTATTTGCCGAAATATGGAGTCGGCTGCGTTTGCGAGTATTGAGTGAGAAATTTAACTGGCGGGTCGCGATGGACGAGATACCGTGGACAGTCAGCGGCATTCCATATAGTTGGCCACGACTAACCTTTGATGACGGCAACGCCAATGTTGTAAAAGGACTTTATCTCCTTGATCCGATCACCTTCAAACAAGTACCACTCGCAGACAATCATTTCAAATGTCGGGTCATCTTCTCGCGTTTGTCGAAACTGCACGCAGCCGTTGTCGCCCTCTACGATTTGTCGTAGGACTGTAAGCTTATTGCCAAGAAAAGACTCTTCGTTCTTTCTTTACAATTTCCAGGTTGCGACAATTTCTGTGTCAAATAGTCGACTCCCGCCCTGCTTGTCGCTGAATTGAACAAAACCGTTATGGTTCTTCCGCGAACGCCAATTGTCGCGTGGATAAAGTAATCGGATCGACCGCTCAGCGATAAACGGCGGTCTACCGGGTGAAACCGGCCTGCAGGACAGGGCGTCCATACCGCTGCCAAGTGAATGATTAAGGATACACCGCTTAATTGCGACTTACGATTTCGTGTCGGCGTCAGTCCAAATCCTCTAACGGCGCGGTATGAATCTGCGTGAATACCTCAACCATGCGGGTCTCGATTTCGCTTAGAAAAAGATCGATATCAGGAATCTGTTTGAATGTGCTGTAGCCGCGTTCCAGAAAGTCTTGCAGCGCACCGAAACCGGCAGCGTGAGCTGCTCCGCGCATTGTCCGAAGTGTTAAGCCGATCATCGGAATACGGACGAGCTTTTTGAGCGTTCGGCCCAGGCCGGTAATCAGGTGCACGAGTTCGACCAGTTCTTCCAATGAGCTCGCCTCGCGGCATGCAACGCAGTACGCCACTTCCGTAATTGGATCGGGCAGCTCGTTGTCGACCAGCAGTGCACGGCAGATCGCGATGTTGGACTGCAGCACGCGCGCGTTCATTTCCGCTGCGCTGGCAATGGTTTTTAGCGCACCGAGTGGCAACATGCGGGTGATGGCCGGGGCGGCGCGCTCAAGGTCCCTATCGCGGCCACTGATCCCGACGCCCGCAAGGTCATCCATCGTAAAGTCGATGGCTTCGGCGTAACCCGGTTGCTCATACAGATCGGCGAAGAACGGCAGCAGGTGCTCGAGCTGCCAATTCGCGAAACGCTCGTAGTTGCTGCGCATCTTGGGATCATCGAGGTATTCGATGTGCAGTTCGTTGCTGCGTCGAATTTGTTCACGAAACAGAGTCGCAGCTTGCTGACGCGGGGAGGGCGGCTTCGCCGGCATCAGGGTAGCAGCCGGCGGCCAAACACAGCGTTGATATACGCTACTTGAATCGGAATTCGAAGCCGACGTGCAAACCGGAGTCCAGTTTGTAGCCACCGAATCCCTTGTACTCAGCCTCGATGCGCCGCAGGCCAAGGTAGATATCGCCGTCGCGTATCACGCTGTAGCCGGCACGCGCGCCGATTTCGTAGTACTCGGTCTGATCGCCAAATGAGGTGACATCAGGTGCGTAATAACCGTAGGCGCCAATGTTGAATCGATCAGCATTGGGGATGGTGTAGCGTGCGAATGCCCCGAGCGCCAGCGCCGTGCCACTAAACGTGCTGGGATCGGTACGCGTGTGCACCAGCCGCACGCCGAGCCCGGCTTGCAACGGGGTTTCAGGTCCACTCGCGGCGTCCACGAGATGGAAGCTCGCGTGCAGCACATCGCCTTTGTCCTGGTTAAACAGCAAACCCAAGTCTGCCAGGTAGTTCGGGTCACCGAGTCGCCAGGTGAAGCCCGCGCGCACCGAGTCGCCGTTCAGGTTGATGTCGAGCGCTTTGCCAGTCGTCTGGGCAGATGCAATTCCTGCCAGCAGGCACAGGCCAACCGCAAACAATGTTTTAGTCGTTCTCATGATGGTCCCAATCAAATGTCCGAGTCGCGTTTGAAATGCACGACCCGTTGCGAAGCGCGAATGATAGCGGACATTGGCGCCGCCGGCATCACCGCTATGTGCAGTCCGTTTGTCGATTCATTCGCGGCAAACCCGTCACGTGAGCAGTGTGCGTACAAGTGCACATGGCTGCACAACGGTAGCGTGGCGCCGGGTAGCTGCCTGGCGTCCGCAGACCGACGGGCGGAGGCACGTTTGGCCTGGAAGGGGACAAATTGACCAACGGCCAGGCGGTGCTGAATAGCCCCATACCCACTTCCCTACATAATTTAACATAATATACATTATGCGCATATATAGATATCAGAAAGAATTACGTCTTTCTGCCAATAAGAGCCTCCAGAGGGATATTGAGCTCTTCGTGCAACGCCCTGATCATCTTTAACGACAAGCCACGCCGCTTGTTAAGGACCTCTGAAACCCGTGCCCGAGATCCAATAAATGGCTCCAGGTCTTTTCTCTCCATACCCATCTGTTCCATCCTGAACCTTATAGCTTCAATTGGATCCGGCGTTTCGATGGGAAACTGCTTCGCTTCGTACGCATCCACAAGAGTCGCCAAAACGTCCAGCTCATCGCCATCGCCTGTACCGGGCTTGGCCGACATTAGCGCCTGAATACGTTTCAGAGCACTCTCGTGGTCGTTGGAATTTCGTATTGGTCGAATTTTCATTTAAACAGTCTCCGCATCCACTTTGTCATAGGCTGCATGCGAACCCACGAACCGAATGTAGATAATCTTGAAATCATAATTGATCTGCACGACAAGCCTGTAGTTGTTGCCCCCAATATTGAAAACCACCCGGTTACCTTTTAGAAAACTCGAATGGCGATAACGCCTTTTCACATCTTCCGGACTGGCCCAATCGGACGCGGCGGCCTCTCGAAACCAGGCTTTTAGCGGTTGCTCCGCCCGCGGGTATCGCTCCCAGTACTCTCTAAGTGTCCTGCGGGCAATAATTCGCATCGACCAAAGGCTATCATGCTCCCATTTTGGGAGCAATCGGACAATTCATGCATTTCGACGTTATTCGAACTCAGAGCTGCCCAATTTCTGCACAAAACTTTAGCTTTAACTATTGACACATTCTTAGCGCCATCCGGTTACTGGAGTCGATCCTTTTGTGACCTGCGTAAGGTAATCTGACCACCAACCCTTCTCTCGGTGTGTTGCATAACCATGAAACTGCCAATTCTCGTTGTACTTTCCAATCTCTTATACGTATCCGGTTTGGCACAGGAAACCGTTCCATCCATCCCATCGCAAGATGAGTTCTTCCACGCAATAAGCGAACTCTGTGGCAATGCATATTCTGGAACAGTCACCGTCGATAACGCTAACAGTGATAGTTTCGCGAACAAGAAACTCATCATGCACGTCAGGCGATGCGACGAGACGCAGCTACAAATTCCTTTTCACGTTGGTGAAGATGCCTCTCGCACCTGGCTGATTACCAAGACGGGTTCCGGGCTCTCGCTTAAGCACGACCACCGACACCGCGACGGCACGGAGGATAGGCTAACCCAGTATGGTGGCCATACTGTCGATGCCGGATGGGCACAGGTACAGTCTTTCCCAGCCGACCAGTATTCAAAGGAATTGTTTGTCGCAAATGCCATTCCGCAGTCCGTCGGCAATACCTGGCAGATGTATATCTACCCCGACCGATTTACCTACCGACTGATCCGCCAAGGCCGGGAGTTCAGAGTGGACTTCGATTTGACCAATCCCGTCGAAGCACCCCCGGCGCCGTGGGGATACGACGACACACGAGATTAGATTCGAAGCTCCAATTGCACAGGGCTGACCAACGCAAGCGCCCTGCCCTTATGTTCGCGAACCGTAACTTCTCATAGATCTTGGCGCCCTATCTCGACTGGACGGAAAGAAACGGCCATTACTTGCCACTCGAAATCTTCAAGCTCGTTCCAAAACTTGCCGCTCAGATCGAGCGTCTGCTCTTCGTGACACCCGCCGCTCAAACGGCGGTTTTTTGAAAACTCTGAGGGTCTTCAAACGGCCAATTGCGGTCGTTCGTTACGAGTAGTCACGTGTCTACTGTTCCTGCAAATTCGTTTGTGGGTCCGCGGCAACATAGGGATCAAATGACCTTAACCCCTCTATCCTAAGTACTCGCAGTGAGAGTCAAAGGTAGCTTTCTCCAGTAGCATCGCGGAGTGAGACGTTCCTTAGCCTCACTAACTGTCACCGGGAGGAGCAATCCAAGAGTCAGTGACAGCGTGAAAAGCAACCTATTCATGTTTTACCCTTCCTCTATAAATACGCGTTGAGCGACCACAA
>JABDKF010000208.1 GCA_013003155.1 Woeseia sp.
ACGATCAGGTTGTAGTCAAAGTTACGGGGCCGATCGAAACGGGCACGAACGCGCCTTGCCTGCAGCCACGATAGGCCCCAGCGCGCAAGAAACGGCAGAATCGCCAGCAGTACAAACGCGCCGATTAACGACGGCGACACTATATCGCCCGCAGACGATACCTGGCCCAGCTGCGTGCCCGCATTCACGTACACGATCGTGCCGGGAAGCATGCCAAGCTGGCTGACCCAATAAAACGTCCAGGGTTTCAGCGGCGTAAGTCCCGCCACGAGGTTAATGACGAAGAATGGGAAGATCGGCACGAGGCGCAAAGAAAACAGGTAAAAACCACCGTCTTTCTCAATGCCTTCATCGATCCGTTTCAGGCGATCCTTAAAGCGTTTTCTAACGCTGTCGCGAAACAGAAAGCGCGCCGCAAGAAACGCCAGCGTCGCGCCAATGCTGCTGGCGAACGAAACCGCAATCGTGCCGACCGTCAGCCCGAAAATCGTGCCGCCCGCAATCGTCAATATTGCTGCACCGGGCAGCGACAGAGCGGCCATCAGGACATAGGTAACGAAGTAGCCGCCGATGGAGAGTACCGGCCGCGATTCGGCGAAGGCTGCCAGAGCATCACGCTGTTGCTTTAATTGCGCTAGTGAAAAGTATTGTTGCAGGTCAAAAGTGAAGAACGCACCGATTACCGCGGCAACAATGAGCAATAAAATTATCTTGCCAGAATTTTTTTGCACTGCGAATTCCAATGTCCAGTTGAGTTAAAGGTGGCGATTCACAGGACCGGCCGGCGCCGATCCTTATTTCAGTTTTTGCTGCTATTCAGATCTGTTAGGGTTGCTCGTTTCGTGATCAAAGAGCTTGAATGCAAGCAAGGATCGCTGCACGGCGGTCAGTACGCAAAGTCCCGCGAATATCCATGCCAGCAGTGGAAACCCGCCCGGAAACGCAGTGATCAGCAGGAAAAAAACAACGGTCTCAGTACCTTCGATTATGCCGGTTGAGTAGAAAAAGGATTTCCTGCCGTGTGCCTCTGTTTCAATGCGGCGCTTTGCGGCAATGGCTGCAAAGGCCAGAAAACTTGAGCAGGTCAGGCAAAACGCTGCCAGCAGCGCGGCCGCTGGCAGCGCATTAAGCGCCGGGTCAAAGACGGCGAACGCCAACGGTACGCTGGCATAAAACACATAGTCGACGACGATATCGAGATAGCCGCCGCTGTCCGTCGGCGCCGTTGCGCGCGCAACGGCACCATCGACGCCATCGAGAATCCGGTTTGCAACGATTAACACGAAGGCCGCTTTGAAGTGGCCATGCGCGATCGCGAACGCCGCCGCTAGTCCGACGCCGAGGCCAAAATAGCTTACGGCATTCGCACTGACGCCAAGGCGCGCGATCGCAATGCCCGCCGCGTCCAGCGGTCGGTTGATCAGCGGGCGTACCTGCGTGTCAAGCATGCGCCGGCCTCCTGGCAGGGGATGCCGTCGGACGACGTGCTAGTGATTGGCAGAGGTCGATGTTTGCGACGCCTTGTTGCAATCGCCTTGAAGCGCGCCGCCCGGAAAAATTCAGGCGGGGTCGAGCGACATGAAGTCGCGCGATGCAATGATTGAAAACGGCTTTGTCATCGGCGATCGGCACGTTCAGGCGCTCGCTTGCAATTCGACAACCGGCCCGCCGGCCGCGACCACATCGTCCTGATCGTGCGTGACCAGCAGCGTCGGCAGGCTGCGCTGCCGGGCCTCTGCAAACACGAGTTTGCGCACACGCTCGCGGTTCGCGTCATCCAGCGAGCGAAAGGGTTCATCCAGCAGCAGCGCCCGCGGTTCTGCCAACAGCACGCGGAGCAATGCGACACGCGCCTGTTGCCCGCCTGAGAGCGTGGCGGGATCGCGCGCGCTAAAGCCAGGCAGTCCGACCGATTCCAGCGCATCGTCAGCGCGCCGTCGTCGCTCTTGGCGCGAGCCGCCAGCTCGCAAGCCAAACAACAGGTTGCCAGCGACGTCGAGATGCGGAAACAGCAACGGGTCCTGAAACAACAGGCCAAGTCCGCGCGACTGCGGGGGCAGGGTGGTCAATTCCTCCTTGCCGATTCGAGCCGAGCCGTCGCCCGCTATGCCCGTCGGCAAAATGCCGCACAGAAATTTCAGCAAGCTGGATTTTCCTGAACCGCTCGGCCCGATGACCGACGTCACCACACCGGGCTCCACCTGCAGGCTCAATGGCGCGAACAAGGTGCCGCTGGCAACGCGCAGGCTGACCCCGTCAAGCATCAACGCGTTCAACGCGGCACACCCCGGCGGTGCCGAAAGGCAATCGCGCCTACGGTGTAGGCAACGGCGAAAGCAGCGAGGGGAATCACGGCGAGCAGTATCGCATGCGCCGCCGCCAGCCGCAGATTGCCCGACCCTGCTGCCGCAGCCGCTTCTGTTGCGGCAGTAGCGATACGGCCGGCGCCGGCAAACAGCGTCGGCAAATACAGAGCGACGCTGACCGAAACGGCGAG
>JABDKF010000237.1 GCA_013003155.1 Woeseia sp.
CCAGGTCGGCTTTTTCCGTATCGGCCTGGGAACTGACCGACACGTATTCACCCGCGGCCATCGACATGGCGCCTGCGACCAGTCCTGCAACGCCTGCTATGAGCACGCTGCTGTTCGCTGCATCCGCTGCGGCAACACCAATGACAAGGCTTGCTGTCGATACGATGCCGTCGTTAGCACCGAGCACTGCGGCACGCAGCCAGCCTATTCGGGCGGAAAAATGAGTTTCGTGATGTGGTTCCATCGATGACTCGCAAGACTACGCACACCAGGTACCTTACCCCCGGCGTTTAATTCTCGCAGCCTCTTAATCAGCGGCCGCGGGCGCCTCACGTTGATAGACCCTGACGAAATCCACTTCCATGCGCTGCGGGAAAATGGAGTCATCGATGCCCCCGCCAGAGCGACCCCACATGCCGCCCACCGCAATGTTATGAATTAGGTTGAAGGGTTGATCATAAGGCCATGTTTGCCAACCATTATTTTCATTAACATAGACGAAATACAGGTGGTCATCGACGAAGACCTGGATCTCCTCAGGTGTCCACTCCAGCGCATAGGTATGGAATGCGTCCGCGACGTCATCGATGAGAATGCGGCCTTTGCGTTGTTCCCATTTGGCCCAGTAGTACGCTTCATTGTGGACCGTGCCATGGACATGACCCATTTCGTAACCGACGTGCTCCATGATGTCGATTTCGCCAGAGTTCGGCCAGGCATCGCAGATGGCGCTGCCCTGCCAGTCCTCTCCGGGCTCACACGTGGTTGCGTACTTGAACGGGTTGTTCGGCAACATCCAGATAGCAGGCCAGGTGCCCTTCCCCGCCGGCAATTTAGCGCGGACCTCGAAGCGCCCGTAAAGAAAGTCATCTTTGCCTTTCGTGTAGACGCGACCGGATGTGTATTCGGCATTGTCGTACTGTTCCTTGAAGGCTTCGATGATCAGGTGCCCGTTTTCCACCCGGAGATTCTTTTCGCGAGCCGTGTATGCCTGGTCCTCGTCGTTGACCTTTCTTGCCGGCCACACATTGATTGCCCATTTCGCCGGGTCGGGCGGACCGGTGTAGTCGAACTCATCGCTCCAAACCAGTTTCCAATCCTCCTCGCGCGGCAAGTGTTTTTGCACGACGAGCGCATTCAGTATCGGCTCACCGGCAGCAGCCACAAAGTTGATGTTGAGTTCACCGTCCTCTATCGGGATAGCTGGGATAGTGACAGTAAGAGCTGAATCAACCTTGCCGTCTCTCGACAGCATGACGTCCAGATTTTCGATGACCGGCGTGCCATTGACGAACGCCGTCAGCAAACGATCGCCTTTCCCATAGTCGCGGGGCTCCGCGAAGTGAAACGTGATGTCGTAAACGCCGATCGGGATTGCACGCGCTATCTCGATATCGCCCTCACGGTATGTGCGGTAGAGCGTTGGATCCTGCGAACCTTTGACAATTTTAGTCTCGCCTACAGTGCCACCGCTGACCGAGTTGTCTGCCTCGTAGACGGTGCCGTCCACGCCTTCGTAGCTCGCTCCGCCAATATTGACGGCCCAAACGAAGTCGGAATCCGAACCAGAATCGGAATCGGTTTCCTCGGACTGGCAGCCTGAAAGCGGCAAACTAATGATTGCCACAACGGCAAAAATCTTGAGTAGCTGATCCATTGACTGGCTCCTGCTGCTGGTGCCTGACGCACGATTCGATCACGCGGCGGCTACCTTGCAATACTGTTGAATGAATTCATGATGTGATGGCTGCTGATTGACAAGTTGTGACAAGGACATCCGCACGCGGGCGATGTGATCACGTAGTTCCTTATCGCTCATATTGTTGACGAAAGGGTGGTAGCTTGCTGGTTCCAGGCCCTGCCCCACCAACACGGCTACCCATGACGGTTCAGTAAAAAGCTCGTTGTTATCGCGAAATATCTTGCCGCCGGACCCGAATAGGCTAAGTTTGTGCGCAAGCGTTTCCGGTATCGTCATTTCACGGCGTTCAATCCAGTAGTCATTGTCTGCCCGTCGCGTGACATGGTAATGCGCGATGATGAAATCACGAATGTATTCAATTTCCGTTTTTACTTCCCGATTGAATTGATCAATTTCGGATTGCTCAATTCCGTTACTGGGGAAAAGCTTGATCAGGCGAATAATGTTGTTTTGGATAAGGTGGATACTGGTGGATTCCAGCGGTTCCAGGAAACCGCTTGAGAGCCCTAACGCAATACAGTTTTTGTTCCATTGTTTGAGTCGCCGACCGGTCTTAAAGCGGATGACTCTTGGTTCTGTGATTGGCTTGCCCTCCAGGTTGTCCAGTAAGGTTTTATGAGCCTCGTCATCCGACATGTAGTTGCTACAGAAGACCAGGCCATTACCAACCCGGTTTTGCAGAGGGATTTTCCATTGCCAGCCACAACTGCGTGCCGTGGCACGTGTGAAAGGCGCCGGAGGCACGACCAATTCGGTCTGCACCGCAACTGCTCTATCGCTGAGAAGCCAATGTGACCAGTCTTCCCAACCAGTCTTCAAGGTCTGTTCAATTAATAATCCGCGGAAACCGCTGCAATCAATAAAAAGATCACCATCAACCGAATCACCGGACTCCAGCGCAACTG
Organism: Woeseia sp.; assembly: GCA_013003155.1. Classification (GTDB taxonomy): domain Bacteria; phylum Pseudomonadota; class Gammaproteobacteria; order Steroidobacterales; family Woeseiaceae; genus Woeseia. Next base: position 2,608 of record JABDKF010000237.1, read on the forward strand.
ACTCGATAAATCCCGATTCGGAATTTGTTTTTACGTCGACAACTTTGCCTTCCGTTCGTTTGACACCAGCTTTCTCGCTGATTCCTCGTAACATCTTGGCGTACAGACCCGCGTCGAAGTGATAGGCATACGCCGCTTTGCGAGCACCTTGCTGGCCAAACTTGTTGGCTCGCGCCATCAATGCTTCGAGACTGAATTCGTCCAGCGCCGCAGTTTCTCCTTGCTGCCGCGCCTTTACCCAGAAATGGTGAAACTGGGCAGCCCAGGTGTCGACGCCATGTGCGGAAAAAGGATGAAAATACTGTTCTCCGAGCTGTCCCCAGTTCTCGAACTGAATGCCTAGTTTGTAGGTGCCATTAACGGCCCGCAAGAAGTCCGCTTCGTCCAGTTCGAGCAGCAAATGAAAATTCTTAATGGGCGGAATAGTGGCTTCGCCGACGCCAACCGTGCCAATTTCGTCGGACTCTATAAGTTCGATGTGCAGTTGCTTACCAAATGATTTGGAAAATGCAGCGGCGGCCATCCAGCCTGCTGTACCGCCACCAACAATCACCACTCGATTAATATTTTTCATTACACACTGTCCGATTTTGCTTACTTGGCGCTGTGCCCAATCATTTCATCAGCGATTCAATTTATTCCGAAGCAACGTGCGAAGTCGCCGTGCCGCGTCTTCGTCCAGCTTACCGAGCACGCCCTTGCGAGCCTCGGGTATGTGTTGTGTTGAGTTGTCCGTCGTATTGAATACGTAGTGATCGAATATGCCACGCCAGGCTTTTCGCTGGTCTTCAGGCAAATCGCGGATGCTCAAAATCGCGTGCAGTAACGCGTCACCGGGCGCCCCCATGTATGCGGGGCTATTCCGCCACCAATGGTTAATCAGGATATTGAAGCTTTCCAATCCTTCAATATTGTGCCACCACATGCTGGGAATATAGATCGCATCGCCGGGCTCTAGTTCTGCGGTTTGCGCGTGTTTGAGCGCCTCGACAAAGCGTGGGAACTGCTCGAAATCTGGTTCGTTCAGATCCACCAGGCTGACCGGCTGGCCCGCGGGCGTGAAATCGATTGGGCCGACGTACAGGTTAGGGAGCTGATCGGGCGGAAACAGCGTAAACCGGCGGCGCCCCGCACACACGCAGGCAACGTTTTCCAAGACATCATAGTGTGCGGCAACCCGCGTACGATTGCCCAACCAAATTCTGACAGTGGCTTCGACGTCACCCAATGCGAGGGAGTGCTCATTCTTGAAGCCGGGCAAGCAATAATCCAGAGCGGTTGAACCCATATACACCGTTGGCGGAGCGCTGTCGGCTTCGTGCTCCTGGATTTGAGAAAGCAACTCCTTTAGCCCGGTCTTTGTTTGCTTAAAGTTAGTGTTCTCCAAATTTTCAGTATAAAAAAGTCGACCGCCAATGTCGGAATCGCTGACAAAGGCGGTGACGGGTGCATCCTTATAAAAAGCCAGCAGGTAGCGGCTGACCTCTGCCGTCGGTAGGTGGCTTTTTTCGACGAGCGGCCAGTCTGACACAAGGCCTCGAAACACAACCGGTTCGAACTCGCCGGCAAGCTGCTCGACGATACGATCGCTATCGTAGTCCCTAGTTTCTCTAATCCTGGCAACAGCTTCGATCACGTCTGCCCTGCCTCGTTACGGCGCTAATCGCTTATTCTTTCTTTCAATCAAGTCCGGCATGTTTTGCAACGATGCCAGCATCATAAATACAGTGTGCAAATGGCCTTGAGTGTGCAGAACTTCCAGCCCGTTGGCACTAAGCTTGCGAAGTTTATCTTCGTTAATCGTGTAGAGCCCTGCGAGATTCTGCGTCGTGCCGTCTTTAAACTTGATCTCGAGAGCGACCGATTCGATCAGCTCGAGTCCGACTAACAGACGTGAGAAGGATTGACTGGCGTCATGCCCTTCGTGAATGGCCATCAGAATTGACATCATTCGCTCAAGGAACGGACTTTCGCCGCCATGTTCCAGAAATACGCGTTCTCCTTCCGTGTAGCTAATACTCGGGTCGTCAAGATCAATGTGTACCACCGGGACTTGCGTAGGAATGCCGTCTTCAGTCGTTTCCTGAAATCCGATCAAAAAGGGCTGACGTTCAATCGTTAACGGCAAATAGGCTGCATCCCAACGGTCCGTTGTTAAGTAAAGATTTTCCGCTTGCCCGAAGCCCAGAAGAGCAATCGATTCGAATTCACCTGACTCTGCATTCTTGATAAAAAATAATGGATATTCCCTTTGTAACCGACTGAACTCGACCGGGAACGCGCGTGCCAGATTCACGTCGAAACCGGCACCCTTTTCATAAATCTTATGAACTTTCAGATCTTTGTGAGAAACATTATCTAACAACACGTGATTGGCCATGTTTTTCTCAGTGTCTGGGGACGTTTGTTCGACAAGACTAGCCGACATTTGCAGTCGGCAGACCAGATTGCCCAATCTGGTTCAGCAATTCCCTGTTCGTTGGCAGATTCGCCATTATCTTGTTCGCGTTTTTCATGTTCTCGATAAACAGTTGTTGCGCTTTACCTGCATTGCGGGCTTGTCGCGCGTTCGACCGGGGCGTGGTTTCGAAGCCCATGCCGTACAAGATATATTGATAGCTGGCGGCGGAAAAAACTTCCTCGATTTGCGAAAAGTCGCGGTGACCAGGGCTCTGATATTTCCAAAGTGCCAGCAGCTCTTGCAGGCTGTCCGGGATACTTTCGTCGCGGCGATTATCGATCCAGAAATCGGAATCGGTTCGCCTGCTCAATACATAGTGCAATTTGAGAAAATCAATGATGCGATCCCAGCGGTATAGGAATTTTTCATTGTATCGCTTGGCAACAATTTCCATTACACGATGGTTTGCCGGCAGCTCTTCACTGATCATTTTTGCAGCAAGTTCAACCAGCACCAGCGCACTGGCCTCCAGCGGCTCGAGGAAGCCGGCGGACATGCCAACAGCCACACAGTTCCTGTGCCAGAATTTTTCCCGATGTCCGGGCCTGAAAACGATCTTGCGCGGTTCAAACGGCTCTGCTGGCATCCCGCCACTTTGCAAGATATAGGATCTGAGCGATTCAATTGCATCGTCATCGTTGGTGTGCTCGCTTGAGTAGGTGTAGCCAATGCCGCGCCGCGTTGTTAAGCCAATGTCCCAGATCCACCCTGCGGACTGAGCCGTCGACAGGGTTTGTGACGCGATTGGACTACTGTGCTCTGTGTAGTCAATCTGCATCGCCAGCGCCGAATCATTAAAGAGGATGCTTTTCTTTTCGCAGTACGGAATGCCAAAATGCTTACCAAGTAACATTGAGCCAAACCCGGTGCAGTCGATAAAAATATCGCCGCCGATGTCGCCGTGATTTTTGGTGCTGACGGATTGAATATTCTGATCGGGACCGCCGTTAATACAGGTAACATGATCGAGAACGTGCCGGACGCCGAGCTTGGCCGTGCAGTGCCGTTTAAGGAGTTCGGCAAACTTTCCGGCGTCCAAGTGGTAGGCATAATTGGCGACCGCGGCATATTCAGGCGTGCTGTGTTGCTTTGGGGCGAGCCCCCTGTCGCACAAATGCCCCTGGACACTAACCGCATTGACGAACGAAACCCGATCTTTCTGCTCCAGCCAGTAAGGGGCTAGATTAAAGCCAGCGTAACCTGCTGGAGCCGTAAAGGGATGGTAGTAACTATCGTCATCGTCACCGGTCACCCAACCGATAAACTTGGTGCCCTGCTTGAAAGAGGCTGCACATTCCTTCAAAAACTCGGTTTCAGCCAGCCCGATTTTTTGCAGGGTCGTACGCATCGTGGGCCAGGTACCCTCGCCCACGCCAATAGTCTTCACGTCGGGCGATTCGACAAGCGTTACGCTCACCGCTTTATGATCGCTGTCAACGAATTCGCTCGCTATGACGCCGGCGGCAACCCAGCCAGCGCTGCCACCACCCACAATCACTATGTTTTCTATTACGTCATTTTCCATAGGCATCAGAATAAAAAAAGCCGCTGCATGGCAGCGGCTTAATTTAACTTCTATGTAGAAGTTTAGTCAAAGTTATACCTTGCACCAATGTTAAACCGGGCGCCGTATTCGTTGCCTCTGACAAATTGCTCTGGGTAGCGAACATAGCTGCGCTGCACTTCCTCTGTAATATTTATTGCCTCGAAGAATACGGCGAGGTTGTCGGTCGCGTAATACGTCAGATTGAAGTCTAATGGGGCATATTCTTCGGTAAACACAGGGCCGCCGTTGGCATCGAATCCGCTCAGGAATTCGTCACGCCAGTTGTAGGCGAGTCGTGCAGATACAAGGTCGTTCTCATAAAAGACCGTAAGGTTGGCCGAATCACTGAGGCCTGGCAGCGCAAACTGTTGATTGATGACGTCTCGATCAGCGTTCACGTCGCCGTTCACGATTGTCAGGTTTGCCTGAACACCAAAACCTGAATCAACGAACAGATGTTGTAACGCAAACTCCCACCCGAACAGGTTGCCGACTTCGGCATTCTCTGTCTGATTTCGATCGAAAATAACCAGCGGGTCACCGGGCGATGCGTCGATAGCGGCACCTACAGGCGCTCCGCGGTTCTCATTAATTCTCGCGAACACCGCTTGATCGTCGGGGCTGGTGCCCTCTGTGATCAGCTGAGCACGGGCCAGTTCCGCTTCAGCACCGCGGTACACGTCAAGAATGCCCGCAAAGGTCTCCTGAGTCGTTTCGGTGACAAGAAAGTTATCGACCTTCTTCTTGAACCAGCCGACGGACGCATAGCTACCGTCCGCATAATACCACTCAACCGACAGATCAAAGTTATCTGATACGTACGGCAGCAGATCCGGGTTGCCGGAATTAATCAAGCGACTGCGTATGTTTGGTGGCGACGGAAAACTCCGGTTCGGCGTCAAATTGCCGATCGGCGGGCGGGCTATCGAGCGGCTGAAAGAAAATCGTCCAATTACGCCCTCGTAAACCTCAATATCGAGATCCAGGCTTGGCAGCCAGAAGTCATTCTTGCCGTCACCACGTCTAAAATTCGGTGCCGTAGCCAACACGTAGCCAAATTCGTTGCCGCCCGTCCAGTTAATTGCTGTTGGGAGCGTTTCTTTACCGTAGGAGGTCATCTCGGTGTCTTCGTAACGCAATCCGATTACTGCGTTTAATGCCATACCATTGAACTCGTCTTCAAAGACCATCTGTGTGAAGAACGACTCGATGTTTTCGTCTACCACAAAGCTGCTTTGGCCGGATGGACCGGACCAGAAACGGCCACGGCTATTCGCCGTGTCTTGAAATTCCGGCCCCCACCCGTCCCAATAAACGCCGCCGATTGGATCCCCTACACCAATCGTTTCGTAGAAATCGACGGCGGTATCATAGCCGACTGTAAAATAAGGGTCGTAAGAGAAATTTCCGCCGTTCGAGAATCCGCTCAGCAATCCGCCGAGGTTGCCCTGTTGCCAGACGTCGTCAGGCCAGTACTGCGCCGACGTCAGCCAGAAACCAGCGGGCAGCAAACCAGAACCGGTATTCAGGTTCTTATATTCCTGCTCGGTGTGCGTGTAGCCGAAATTGATACGGCGAAGGGCACCGGAATCGAGATTTTCCCAACTGCCGCTCAGCTGAACTTGCAGAATATCGTTGTAGGTTTGGTCGTCGAACGCCTGGCCAAATAATGATCCGAGATCGCTCCGCAGCAGTTCAGGTTGCGGACTGCCATCCGGAGCGGCAAACGACACGTCGAAGGTAGGGATTCCGCTGGCCGGGTAAAAAGCGGTCTGGTTAGAAATTGTCGCTGTTGGGTTGCCGAAGCCTGCATTGGGGTCGCACCAGCCGCAACTCGTGTTGCCGATAATGAGGTTTGCTGAGCTCAATGTTGGTTCATCACCCACGCCAGCACCCTTCAGTTCAGAAGACGAGCTGTGCATGTCCAGCGCGAGGGTCAGCCCGTCATTAACCATGTATTCGAGATTTAGACCGAGCGACCCGTTTTCTTTCTTAGTGTGGTCGCGAGCCACGTTGGTCGAATAGTCACCACATGCCTGTGAAACCTGCGTTACCGTACCCCGCTCATCGATTACTGCGTCTACGTTTGGACATTCGAACCAGATACCGGTGCTGTTCGCGTCCTTTTCAAACTCGACTTCCGAGTAGGTGTAGTCCAGCGTGGCGGTAATCCGGTCCGTCGGCGCATACTGCAGTACGAGTTGGCTATTGAGGCGATCGCGTGAGATGTCGGCCCAGCCGTAGCCGATATTTTGTGGATGCCACCAGACGCCATCAGCACGCTGGTTGTTGTTCGTTACATTGGGCCCGTTGATATCCGCGTCCGTTAGCTGGCCATTTGGTACCCAGAATGCGACCTCGGCATTCTCCTCGCGATTGTCTCGCTCCTGGTAAGACGCGCTAACCCTGATGCCAATAGTGTCATCGGCAAATGTATTGCTGTACATGCCAGATATTTCCGGCGTGAATTCATCCAGACTTGCAACGCTGGAATTTGACGATGACGTCTCGTGGACCGCTTTCGCGCTCACGACACTGCGCATACCGGGCGCTTCCAGCGGCTTGCTCGTAATGATATTGACAGTGGCGCCGATTCCGCCCGTAGGCAAATTCGCTTTAGCAGTCTTGTAAACTTCGACAGCGCTCACCCCTTCCGAGGCAATATCCGCAAAATCGAACGAACGGCCGCCGGCGGTCGGCATCGAGCGTCCGTTCAGAGTGACGAGGTTGAACTCAGGTCCCATGCCGCGGACCGTAATTTGAGATCCTTCGTTATTGCTGCGGTCGATCGACACGCCGGTAATTCTTTGCAGGGACTCAGCCAGGTTCTGATCAGGGAACTTGCCGATATCTTCAGCCGAAATTGCGTCCACGACGCCTTTGGCATCCCGTTTCCGGTCCATCGACTGGATCAGGCTGCCGCGGATCCCGGTCACGACGACCTCTTCGATCACTTCATCCTGTGCCGACACCGGCGAGGCTGCCGCGGCACCCAGCGCGATTGCGATGCCGGTCGCCAATGGAGTTTTGTTGAATGATTTACTGCGCATGGTCAAGCCCCCTGAAGCTTGCGATCAGTCATTGTCAGGTACCTGTGAATGCAGGTACCGGTGTTTTATTTATTGTGCTGCCGGGCCCAAATACAGTTACGTGAGAAACCGACGAAGTTGTCATAACTTTCTTTTACCTTAGGATGACAGCGCTGTCAACAAACAATACAATGCACCGTTAGAGCATGAGTAAATAACGTGAAACAGCGCTGCACGGGCGAGCTAACCGTGAAAACTTTCAATCCAACTTTGCCAGGTGTCGTTGCAAGGCGCGGATGAGTACTATTGCAAATCGGTTGCATAGGTGTAGCCCCAACAACAATGACTCATGGGAGAATTGCAGTTCGCTGCTGAAGCGCATTGGGGGAGATGCGGCACTAATCAGAGCAACCGCAGCGCATTAATTTCTCGCTAGCTCGCCGCGGCATCAGCGCCTTTATACGGCGTCATGAACGATCGAAAGAATCGGAGTGCGATTTGATTTCTAAGATTTTTGTTTTGAGCTGGATTGTGTCCGGCGCATTGTCGACGGTGGCTGTCCCCGCAGCTGCGGCCACCACTCACTACGATGGCCGCACGGAATACCGGGCGCCCAAAGCCGATGCCGCACCCGTAATTGACGGCGTCGCCGACGAGGCTGTCTGGCAGGAGGCGAAATGGCAAGACCTCAAGCATCGCTGGCTGGGACCCGAATTTTCTGCGGACGATTTTGAGGGTCGCTACAAGGTCGTCTGGACTGAGAACAAAATTTACATCTTAGGTGAATTCGTCGATGACGTATTGATCGATACTTACCGGGACCCGCTGGTTCAGTACTGGGATGACGATTGTCTTGAAATTTTTATCGATGAAGATTTTTCCGGCGGCGATCACCAATACAATCACAACGCCTTCGCCTATCACATGTCGCTCGACAATCAGGCAATCGACATAGGCACTGATAAATCGCCGCGAAACTACTCGCATCACGTTGAGAGTCACTGGAAACAGCAGGGCAACAATATCATCTGGGAGCTCGCAATCGATATTTACACCGACTCCTACGACGACGAGTCGGAGACTAACGTGCCCTCCTCGCTTGCCGCTGGCAAAGTTATGGGCCTGATGGTTGCCTACTGCGACAACGACGGCAGTGAGCTGCGGGAAAATTTTATCGGTTCAGAGTCAGTGCCGTATGGGCCTAAAGACAGAGGTTGGATTGATGCCGGTCTGTTCGGATCATTAGTCCTGGTTGATAGCAGGTAATTCAATGGTTACAAAAAGAAAAAATGTTCAACCAGCAACTGCGGCCGCGGTGAGCGGCGAATTTGTGGATGTCTCCGGCGAGCGCTACTACGGAATTCGCAATGTCGACATGATGCCGCCGTTTTTCATCAGCGTTATCTCCAATGTCGATCACTGGTTGTTTGTGTCCTCTACGGGCGGGCTCACGGCCGGCCGCGTGTCTCCGGATACGGCGTTGTTCCCCTACATCACGGTCGACAAGATTCACGAAAGCGTTTCCCATACGGGCAGCAAAACAATTTTTCGCGTTAACTCGGGCAGCGAACGGCATCATTGGGAGCCATTCAATCAGGAGCAAGATAGCCGTTACTCGACAAGTCGCCATTTGTACAAGAGCCTGCTGGGCAACAAGCTGTGTTTCGAAGAGATTAATCACGACCTGCAGCTTATGTTCCGCTACACGTGGGCAACCAGTGATCGCTACGGGTTTGTTCGGCAATGCACGTTGCAAAATCTCTCGGAGCAGCAGGCGAATCTTGAATTGCTTGACGGCCTGCAGAATATTCTGCCCGCGGGTACGCCCCGATTTGCACAGACGAACACGAGCAACCTGGTAGATGCCTACAAATGGACTGAATTGGATGAAGTGACCGGGCTGGCTTATTTCACCCTGTACTCCGGCATTACGGATCGTGCAGAACCCTGCGAATCGCTACGGGCCAATACGGTCTTTTGTCTCGGGCTGCGGGAGAAAAAAGTTCTGATTTCGTCAGAACAACTTGAGAATTTTCGGCATGGCGAGGCCGTCCGGCAAGAGACCCATAAACGCGGCATCCGCGGCAGTTATTTTGTTAATGCTACGTTCGAGCTGGCACCAGGATCGTCAGAACACTGGCAGATCGTTGCAGACATTGAGCAAAGCCAGAGCGATGTGGTCAGTTTACGCCGGCAACTTAAGGAGCCGGCCGACGTTGGTGAAGCAATCGTCCGCACGGTGGATAAGGGTTCCGATGAGCTAGCGCGCATCATGGCCCAGGGTGACGGCTTTCAGGCGACGGCTGAGGAAAACGTTGCGGTGCATCACTACGCCAATGTCCTGTTTAATATTCTGCGCGGCGGCGTGTTTGCGGACCAGTACAATGTAACGGCGCGTGATTTCAGTCGGACGGTCAGGCATTTTAATAAGGACGTTTATCAAAGAAACAATCGTTTCTTCGACGAGCTTCCCGAGACGCAGGGCTTCGACGAGCTGCTCGCGTCAGCCAAACAACAGGGAGATGACCAGCTCATACGCCTGTGCCAGGAATACCTGCCAATCACATTCGCACGCCGCCATGGGGATCCCAGCCGTCCGTGGAATCAGTTCGCGATCGAGTTAACGGATGAGGATGGCCACCATTTGCTCTCGTACCAGGGCAACTGGCGGGACATCTTTCAGAACTGGGAAGCGTTGGCATTCAGTTTCCCGGAATTCATCGAAAACATCATTGCCAAGTTTGTAAATGCGTCGACGATAGACGGATACAACCCCTACCGAATCACCAAGGAAGGCATCGACTGGGAAGTGGAAGAACCGGACGACCCCTGGAGTTACATCGGCTACTGGGGCGATCATCAGATCATTTACCTGCAAAAACTGTTAGAGCTGTCGAATAATTTTCACCCCAATCGCCTGCACGAACTGTTGCACACGCCGATTTTTTGCTATGCGAACGTGCCCTACCGCATTAGGCCATTTGAAAAGTTGCTGCAAGACCCAAAGAGTACTGTCGACTATGACACAGCGCTTGCTGAGCGCATCGACCAACGTGTTGCAAAGCTGGGCGCCGATGGCAAGTTAGTCCTTGATCCCACGGGTCATGTTTACCAGGTTAATCTGCTTGAGAAACTGCTTGTGCCGCTACTCGCGAAGCTGAGCAACCTCGTGGTTGACGGCGGCATCTGGATGAATACCCAGCGGCCGGAATGGAACGACGCAAACAATGCGCTGGTAGGCCAGGGTCTGTCGATGGTGACGCTGTGCTATCTCAGGCGCTACGTCAGATTTCTGCAGCAGCTGCTGGTAAACGAAACGAATGATACGAAATTATCGAGCGAAGTCAGTGCCTGGTTTAATGACACCGCGGCTACGCTAAGCGACCTCCGTTCCCGGCTTGGCGCGGGTCCTGTCAGTGAAGCCGAGCGCTACCAGTTCCTGGCGCGACTCGGTGAGGCCGCGAGCCGCTATCGGCAGTCGGTGTATCAGCAAGACTCATTCTCGGGCACGGTCACGCAATCGCTTGCGCCCATTCAATCCATGCTGTCCGACGCCCTTGCCACGATCGATCATAGTATCGGTAACAATCGACGCGAGGACGGTCTGTATCACGCTTACAACCTGCTTGATCTGCAGCCTGATGCTGTGTCGATCGATACCTTGTATCCGATGCTCGAAGGCCAGGTGGCCGCTTTAAGTGCAGGCTCGATTGCCGCGGATGAGGCCGTGGCGATTCTCGAAGCACTGTTCAAGAGCCAGGTGTACCGTCCCGATCAGCACTCCTTTATGCTGTA
>JABDKF010000244.1 GCA_013003155.1 Woeseia sp.
CCGACCAGGTGCTGGCGCAGGAACAGGATTACAGCTTGTTGATAAATATCGCGATTTTCCTTCTTCCGGTAGCCATGCCCTTCGTTCAACGCATTCATATACCAGACCGTCTCGCCCTGCGCCCGCAACGCCTCGACCATTTGCTCGGCCTCCGTCACGGGGACTCGCGGGTCGTTCTCACCCTGCACGATCATCATGGGCACCTTGATCTGTTCGACGTTGTTCAGCGGGCTGATCTTCTCGAGGTGTGCGCGCATGGCGGGGTCGCGCTCGTCACCGTATTCGACGCGACGCAGATCGCGGCGATAGTCCTCGGTGTTTTCAAGGAAGGTCACGAAGTTGCTGATCCCAACGATATCGACCGCCGCAGCGAGTCGCTCACTGTAATGCGTAGCGCTGGCGAGCACCATGTAGCCGCCGTAGCTGCCGCCAAATACGGCAACGCGCGAGGCGTCCAGATCGGGCTGCGTTTCTATCCAGTCGAGCAACGCGCCAATGTCGCGTACCGAATCCTCACGCTTCATGCCGTTGTCGAGCTGCAGGTAACTTTTACCGTAGCCGGCAGAGCCGCGCACGTTCGGCACGACCACGGCCACGCCAAGTTTCGCCAGCCACATCTGATAGGTACTGCTGAAATACGGTCGCGATTGCGCCTCCGGTCCACCGTGAATCGAAATGACGACCGGGTACGGTCCTTTGCCAGCAGGTTTGTAGACCCACGCCGGAATCTCGCGTGGCGCGCCGTCAACGGTGTCGAAAGTTGGGTAGCTTACGAGCTCTGGCTGACGAAACTGCGTCGTATCGAGACCGCCAACTTCACTGTGCGTCCAGCGGGTGAGCTTGCCGGCGTCGAGTGGCTTTTTGCCGAGGTCCATCACGTAAACGTCGCTGGGCGCATTCGCTGAATTAATCGTCAACGCGATTCGACGATCATCCGGGCTGAACGATACGCCGTAGACGATTCCTACCGGCAGGTTACCGAGACGACGGTATTTTCGGCTGCGCGTGTCCAGCAGGTACAACGCCGAACGGCCGTTCTCGTTCACATAAAAAACGCCACGGCGTCGGTCATTGCTTAAAGCGCCGCCGTCCACGTCCCACGGGATATCCGCGGTAACAATCTCCGGCTCGCTGCCGGGCTCGAACGATTGCCACGCCAGCTGGGTAAACTCGCCGCCGCGATTCGTGACCATCCACATGCCGTTGTCCTGTCGGTCCATGTCGATGACGTAATTGACGGAGGGATTGCTGGCACCGCCTGCGAGCAGTCTGCGGTCACCGGAATCGAGGTCAAGCAGGTGGATTCTCGAATCGGCAATGCTGACATAGTTCATTACCAGCAGCTTGCGGCCGCTCTTCGTAAACTCTGACGGCCCCCACCACGTACCGTCGGGAGACTCGAGCACAACCTCTGCGGTTGCGGGGTCGCCGGCATCCATGATCCAGATGTCGTTCGACGCGCCGTTGCGGCGCGTGCTTTGGTAGGCAAGCCGCGTGCCATCGCGATTCCATTCTATTGCGCCGTTACGGGATTCACCGTCCGTCAGCATTTGCGCCTTACCGCTGGCCGGATCCAGCGTAAAGATCTGCGCGAATTCGCTGCCGCCGGCATCCTGCGTAAACGTGAGCAGACTGCTGGCCGGCTGGCGCTCTACGCCACCCACCGGCTCATTAAAAAACGTCAGCTGGTGCCGCGCGCCGCCCGGCATGTCAACCCGGTGAATCTGGTTGACCTCGGCGAAGCGCGTGGTGATGTAAAGACTCTCGCCGTCTTCCGCCCAATCGACGACGCTCGCCGAGCGCACGTTCTGGAAACGATTGAGGTCGTCGACAACTTCCTGAGGTATCGCCGGTATGTCTTCTAGAATAAGGTTGCCATCGTTCAGCGTCGTACTTTCTACGGCGAACGCCGCGGTCACAGGCAACAATCCGACAAGCGTGATCAGTAGTCTTAACATTGGTTCTTCTCCGTTTTGTCAGGCGACCAGCAGAGCCATGAAATCGTCGACGGCGGTCGCGCCCAGTTGCGCTTTATCCGCAGCCAGCTTGTTGAGCTGCTGCCACTGGCCGCTTGCGATTTTTGACGATACGCTGTCTTCGAATTTTTTAATGAGTACCGGAATGCCCTCGTCGCGGCGTTGCCGGTGGCCGATCGGATAGTCAATGGCGACCTTGTCGGTTGACGTCCCGTCTTTGAAAAACACCTGCACGGCATTGCCGATATAGCGTTTGTTTGCGTCGAAATAATCCTTGGTGTACTGCTTGTTTTCGCTGACTTCCATTTTGTCGCGCAGCGCATCGATACGCGGGTCATTCGCGACGTCGTCCTCGTAATCGGCCGCGGTCAGCCGGCCAAAGACCAGCGGCACGGCAACCATGTACTGGATGCAGTGATCGCGATCGGCCGGATTGTCGAGTGCGCCAGTCTTGTCGATGATACGCACGCCCGCTTCCTGCGTTTCAATAGCAATCCGGTCGACGTCAGCGATGCGGTCTTTCACCGCAGCGTGCAGCTGCATTGCGCACTCAACGGCCGTTTGTGCATGGAACTCGGCGGGGTAGGAAATCTTGAACAGGATGTTTTCCATCACGTAGCTGGCATAGCCCTGCGTGAAACTGAACGGCTTGCCTTTGAACAGGACGTCGTACCAGCCCCAGGTCTTCGCCGTCAAAGCAGACGGGTAACCCATCTCACCCGTCATCGCGATCAGCGCGTGGCGCACCGCACGACTGGTGGCATCGCCTGCAGCCCAGCTCTTGCGTGACCCGGTGTTAGGCGCATGTCGGTAGGTGCGCAGCGCGCCGCCGTCAATCCAGGCATGCGAGACCGCATTGATGACCTGCTCGCGCGTGCCGCCCAGCATGCGCGTTACGACCGCCGTCGATGCAATGCGCACCAGCAACACGTGATCGAGCCCGACGCGGTTGTAGCTGTTCTCCAAGGCGAGCACACCCTGGATCTCGTGCGCACGAATCATCGCGGTCAACACATCCTGCATGGTCAGGGGCTCATTGCCCTCGGCGCGCGCTTTGCGGCTCAGGTAATCGGCCGTCGCGAGAATACCGCCGAGGTTATCGGAGGGATGACCCCACTCGGCAGCGAGCCAGGTGTCGTTGAAGTCCAGCCAGCGCACCAGGGTGCCGATGTTGAACGCGCCCTGCACCGGATCGAGTTCGTAGGGCGTCCCGGGCACGCGCGCACCGCCGGGTAAGGTAGCGCCAGGTACGACGGGGCCGAGCAGCTTGGTACAGGCCGGGTAGTCCAGCGCCTGGAAACCGCAGGCGAGCGTGTCCAGCAGACAATAGTGCGCCGTCTCAAAGGCAAGCTTTGAAGTTGGCGGCTCGCCACAAACGTAATCCGCGATATCGACCAATACCTGGTCGGGGTCCGGCCGCTTGGCCGAACGAATGTCATGTCCTGACATGAAGTTTCCTTAAGTTTTAGGTATGCGTTATTTCAATAGCTTTTTATCAGCGACAAACGGGCGCATGGTTGCGCCCGTCATCGTCAGAGAGCACTTGTGGGTCAGCGTTTGTCGATTGGCACCCATTCCTGCAATTCAGGCCCCACGTAATCGGCGGCGGGCCGGATCAATTTATTGTTAGCACGCTGCTCCATGATGTGCGCGCTCCAGCCTGTAATGCGCGAGCAGACGAAGATCGGCGTAAACAGGTACGTCGGAATACCCATAAAGTGATAGACGCTGGCCGCAAAGAAATCCGCGTTGGCAAACAGTTTTTTCTCGTCCCACATGACCTTTTCGATCGCTTCGGAGATATCGTACAGCTGCATGTTGCCTGCTTCCTTGGCAAGCGCCTTCGACATCTTCTTGTTAACCGAATTTCGCGGGTCGGAGGTGGTGTACACGCGATGGCCGAAGCCCATGATCTTTTCTTTTTCGGCAAGCATCTTGTGCACGCCGACGGCCGCGGCCTGAGCGGACGAGAACCTTTGTATCAGTTCCATTGCCGCCTCGTTCGCGCCGCCGTGCAGCGGGCCGCGCAACGCGCCGATCGCGCCGGTGACGGCCGAATGAAAATCCGACAGCGTCCCGGTAATCACGCGCGCGGTGAAGGTTGAGGCATTGAACTCGTGTTCCGCGTACAGGATCAACGTCGTCGCGAGACACTGCTGGTGCATTTCCGGTGGCGGCTTGTCGTGCAGCATGTGCAGGAAATGACCCGCAACGCTGTCATCGTCAGTTTCCACGTTGATGCGCTTGCCGTCAGTATGAAAGCGATGCCAGTACAACAACATGGATGGCAGGCAGGCCAGCAGCCGATCCGCGACGTGTTCCTGATTGGAAAAATCCCCTTCCTGCTCAATGTTACCCAGCACAGAGACACCGGTACGCAATACGTCCATCGGGTGCGCATCGGCCGGCACCATCTCGAGCACGGCCTTCAACTCGTCCGGCAGGCCGCGCAATGTTTTCAGGCGCGCGATATAGGCGGCGAGTTCTTTTTGCTTCGGCAGCTTGCCGTACAGCAACAGGTACGCGACCTCCTCAAAGGTCGCATTATCAGCCAGGTCGTATATATCAAAACCGCGGTACGTCAGGCCCGCGCCTTCCTTGCCGACCGTGCACAAAGCAGTCGTCCCGGCAACAACGCCCGCAAGTCCACCCGTCTTTTTGCTCGCCGTCATTTGCTGACTCCTTATGTTTATTTTTCTGATCGTGCCTTTGCCTGCTCGGCAAACAGCGTGTCCAGTTTTTGTTCGTAGTCATGGTAACCGAGCACCTCGTACAGCTCGTCGCGCGTCTGCATGTCCTTGATGACTGCCTGCTGCGTGCCGTCGCGGCGAACCGTCTGGTAAACACGGTTCGCGGCCGCGGCCATTGCACGGCTAGCGGTCAGCGGATAAAGCGCCATCTGTACGCCGACGGAAGACAACTCGTCGAGCGTAAACAACGGCGTCTGTCCAAACTCGGTAAGGTTTGAGAGCACCGGCACGCTGACCTGGCTCACGAACTCGCGATACTCATCGAGCGTCGTCAACGCTTCGGCAAAGATCATGTCGGCGCCTGCGGCAACGTAGGCGGACGCGCGATCGATCGCCGCTTGCTGCCCTTCAACCGCGTGCGCATCGGTGCGTGCCATGACGACAAATTTCTCGTCACTGCGCCCGTCCACCGCCGACTTGATGCGATCGCACATTTCATCGCTTTCAACGAGCGCCTTGCCGGGGCGGTGACCGCAACGCTTCACGGCGACCTGGTCCTCAATGTGACAGGCGGCAGCGCCGGCGCGAATCATCTCCCGCACCGTGCGGCCGATCATAAAGGCGCTACCCCAGCCGGTATCGGCATCGACGAGCAGCGGCAGTTCGCTGGCGTAGGTTATCCGCCGAATATCTTCGCAGACGTCGTTCAGCGTCGTCATAGCGAGGTCGGGCAAACCGAAAGAGTGGTTCGCAACCCCGGCCCCGGACAAATATAAAGCTTTGAAGCCAGCTCGCTCGGCCAGCAATGCGGCGTAGGCATTGATTGCGCCGACGATCTGCAGCGGCTGCTCCTCCTCGAGGGCTTGCCAGAATCGTGCGCCGCTACTCGTCGCCATGAGCTAGTCTCCGGATTTAATGTCGATTAAAACCGGGGTCGAGACGCTTGGGGCACAGCCGGCGCGGCTGCAAGCAATCAGGGGACCCGGGGCAGAGAATTCTAAACCACCGCGAGCACGTTTCCCAAATCACATCAAATTCAATCAGTTACGCCCCTGCAAGAGTTTGCATTCCCAACCCTCGACGCGTACGCCCGCGATGAACCAGGCGCTGCCGGCGGGGAACCGTTTGGGGGAAATAAAGCGGACCGCAGGGAGCCATTCCCCCAAACGGTTCCCCGGTGGCAGTGCCGCACTAGTGGCAACGCTGTTACAAGCTACGCCAAAACAAAAGCCGGAATAAAAAGTGTGCCTCTGAAGCCACTACTTCAGTTTTTGCTTGGGCGGTTGTTGGCGCACGGATTGAGTGCGCGACGCGGGGGAGTCCTTTTCAAGGATGGCTCCCTGCGGTCCGCTTTATTCCTCGAAAAGGACTCCCCCGCGCCGCACCCTCCGAGAACGGCGGGAGCGGCAAGCTTAGTGGGTACGGGCCGTTACGAAATCGATGGCAGAGTGAACTACGAATCAGGAAATCTTGACGACCTTGCGGCCGGTGACGGTGCCTTTCATGTAATCGTCGAAGTGTTTCGGGAGCTCGTCAAAGGAGATCGTTTCGCCGGCGATGCGGTCGAGGTGTCGAGGCTGCAAATCGCCGCCCAGGCGTCGCCACACTGCGAGCCGTAATTCGCGTGGAGTGTCGACCGAGTTGATACCGAGCAGACAAACCGCGCGGAGAATAAACGGCATCACCGTCGTGTTGAGTTCGTGGCTTGCGGTGAGTCCGATGCTGGCGATGTTGCCGCCGTATTGAGTAGTCCGCGTCAACCAGGTCAGCCAGTCGCCGCCGAGGTTGTCGATAGCGCCGGCCCATTCGGCTTTCTCTAACGGCCGTTTACCTTTGTCGATGTCATCGCGCAACAGGGTGCGGGTCGCGCCGATCGAACGCAGGTAATCAGCCTCGCTGGTCTTGCCGGTAACCGCGACCACTTCGTAACCGCGGCCGCCGAGCATGTCGATTGCGAGACTACCGACACCACCAGTTGCGCCGGTAACAACGATCGGTCCATTTTCAGGGAGCTGACTGTTTTGTTCCATGCGATGTATCGCGAGCGCCGCGGTATAACCTGCAGTGCCAATCTGCATTGCCGTATGTGGATCGATACCTGTCGGTAACGGCACGACCGCGGCGGCGGGTACACGTGCGTACTCGGCGTAACCGCCATCGCGCGTTTCGCTAAGGCCGCAACCGTTGACGACAACCGGCTGGCCGGCTTCGAGGTCGGGATGAGCGGACTCTACAATTGTGCCGGCGAGATCGATGCCGCCGTTTAGCGGGTATTGGCGCAGGATGCGGCCGGTGCCGGTCGCTGCCAACGCGTCCTTGTAGTTTATGGTCGAGTGACTGACCTTGATAACGGTGTCGCCTTCCGTCAGGTCTTCGAGCTCAACCTCTGCAAATCCGGCACTGATGTTGCCGTTATCTTTGTCGATACGAAACGCGCGAAACTTTTCCATTGCCTAACCTTTTGGCGCAGTGGGGCTGCCATGATCGAGCCAGTGCTCAAGTCCCTGCGTATTGAGCTTCACGTCCATGCCGAGTACGTCATGCAGCTCTTCATCTGTTAGTTGCACGCCATGGCCGCGCGCACGGTTTGCCAGGTAGGCAAACATCGCGCGTTCGATCGCGACGGTGCGTTCGTCATGAGTCGCATGTCGCGTCGCGATGTCCGTAAAGTCCTCGATGCATTGATGCAGGTCATCAGCAAGCCGCGCCAGGTCGGCAACGCGACTGTAATGCGTCAGGAAAATTTGTTCCGGCTCACAGCCCATGATTCTGTCGAGTGCACGATGCGCTTCGTCGGGATCGAAATGCACAGGCGTCGTGGTTGGGAAGATAAACTCGCCGGCTGCCGTATCGAGTTCGCGGTAAGACACGCCGAAGCTGTCGCCTGTAAAGACTGCGGCTGCCTCCGGATCATGCAGACAATAATGGTGGCGTGCGTGTCCTTCGGTGTAGAGGCAAAAAAAGCTGCGGCCATGCAACGTGAACTCGTGGTTGTCACGCGCTTCGATGACGCGTGACGCATCTATCGGCTGAATATCACCGTACATTTTCGCAAACAGCGCTTCGCCGTATACCGCCTGGGAACCCTTGATGAGTTTGGCAGGGTCAATCATGTGTCGCGCGCCTCGCGGATGGATCACCGCCAGCGCCTTGGGCAAATGTTGCATCAACAAGCCGGCGCCGCCGGCGTGATCGAGGTGTACGTGCGTCAAAAAAACATAGTCGACGTCGGCCGTGTCGAGGTTTTTTTCTGCGAGCGCCGCCAGTAACAGCGGAACGCTGTGATTAGTGCCCGTATCGACGAATGCGACGCAACCGCGCTCTACAATCAGGTGACTGGCGTCAAGTTTTGGGCGGACGTAGTCCGTATCAATAGCGGTAATGCCGAAACTGTACGGCGTAGTCGAGACGTCGGGCATTACCGGATCACGAACGCGCGCTCAGTCCGGCTCTTGTGGGGTGTACAAACCGTCTTGCTCGCTCCACAACTTTGCGATGGCCGCAATATCGGCCTCGGTCAGCGCGCCGGCAAAAGCGGTCATGATGTTATTTTTGCGCTGACCACTTTTATATTGTTGCAGCGACTGCTGAATGTAGCTTTCTTCCTGGCCGGACAAGGTTGGCGGCGTTGGTGACAGGCCTGTAACTCCACCGCCGTGGCATGCAAGGCAGGTGCGCGCCGCGTCTATACCGACGATCATGTCGCTGTTAACGTGGTCGAGCGCCGCTTCCTCGCCCTGAAAATATGTAGCGAGATCCGCGATATCCTGATCCGTAAGCGAGCCACCCTGAGCCTGCATCGTCGGATGGTCGCGCTCGCCGGCACGATAGGCTTTGAGCGCGATCTCGATATAACCGGCCTTCTGGCCACCGAGTTTTGGCACACGGTAGGACGGATAGGCATTGCGATAGCCGTCTATGCCATGACAACCGAGGCAAGTGTAGGCAAGTACTTTGCCGTTTTCAGAGTCATCCGCCAGCGCGTTCAACGGTGACAATGTGCCGAGTGCAATTCCGGCGGCGACAAAAGCAACAAATCTCTTGGCAATAATCACTATATTTTCCGAAGCTTGGCGGGTCGCAACCAGACCCGGGAGCATAAAGAGGGCGCTATGTTAGTGACTCACTCCGACGATTTCCAGAGAGGTAGCGTCGATTGCGTCACAACACGGCATGCTAGCATGGCCGACCTTTTCAAGGCAGGTGCGCAAGGCGCCAGGGACTCTTTATGAATCGATGGCTGCTGGCGGGGTTGCTAGGCCTTGCGATCCTCGTTTTCCTGACGCCCGGCATTATCGGCATGCTGGCGGAGCGTTCCCTCGACGAGCAACTGAATAACGACAGCCAGCTGGGTGGGAACACCGCCGTGCGGGAACTCGATTTCAGGCGCGGCTGGTTCACCTCCGAGGGAAGACACCGGGTGCCTGTTGCGGATCCGGATATTGCGCGCATTATCGCGATGCTGACGCCGGGAGCCGGCCTGCCCGCCGCCTCGGCACTCATTATCGATACGCAGCTCGAACACGGCCTGGTGCCGCTCGGCAGCGCACCGCGCTCGGCGAGCGCACTGATTCCCGCGCTGGCAACCGGCGTGTCGACGTTGTCACTCGAGTTGCCGAACAGCATTGTGC
>JABDKF010000255.1 GCA_013003155.1 Woeseia sp.
GGCACCCGCAGGAGGACTTCGGCGGCGCGGACGGCTTCAGCACGAAGCTCTGACCAATCGGGCACGTTGTTGTCCCATTCGATCAGCGTTGGTCGAGGTCCACACCTCTCAATGGTATACTCGTAGAGGCTCCAGACCGGATCGGCGATCTCGCGGCCGTGACTGTCGATCAACAGTGGCGCGCCGTGATCGTCTTCGTCCTCGTCATGGCCGCCCAGATGTATTTCGCCCACAAGTTCCAGCGGGAAATCATTGATATAGCTGATCGGATCGGTGCCGAGATTTGTAGCGCTGACAAAGACGTTGTTCACATCCAGCAGCAACCCGCATCCTGTCCGTTTGGCGACTTCGCGCAGAAAATCGGTTTCGGCCCGAGTGCTTTCGGCGAATGCCAGATAGGATGACGGATTTTCAAGCAGCATGCGCCGCCCGACAGTTTCCTGAACTTCTTCGATGTGATCGGCAACGCGGGTCAGCGTCTCATCGGTATAGGGCAGGGGGAGGAGATCGTTCAGAAACGCGGTTTCATGTGTCGACCATGCCAGATGCTCGGAAAAACTCGCGGGCTTCAGCCACGCGCAAAGACTTCGCAGTCGCTCCAGATGGTCGCGGTCCAGACGGCCTTCGCCGCCGATCGATAGACCAACGCCGTGGACCGAGAGAGGAAATCGCTCACTCAAGTGACGGAGTTGCGCCAGTGGACGGCCGCCGTCGCCCATGTAGTTTTCGGCATGAATTTCCAGCCACGCGACCGGGCGCGCGTTGTCCGAGATCGCTGCAAAGTGCTGCGGCTTGTAGCCGACACCTACCGAATCCGGCAAAGCATCAAAGGGATGTGAACTGGCGTCAAGCATGATCGCGTTCCGTCAAGCGTGTGGCGCCCCGGCTTTTTGGGGGCGCCACGTCATTTGCGAAAATTAGCCCTGCGGCAGGTCGCGCTCAAGCGCCTCAAGCGAGCCCATGCGCTCGCCACCGTCGGCCATTGTGGGAAGTTCGATCTCGGCGCAAGTACCAGCGTCGACCAAAGTCCATGCGTTGCCCTGATAGTCGACGGTCGATGTGCCCGCACACGTTGTGCCGGGGCCTGCAGCGCAGTCGTTCTTGCCGGCCAGCGAAACTCCGTAGCACTTCTCTTTGGCTTGTGCTTGCGCCGGAGCTGTCAGCGTTGCGGAAAGGGCGGCGGCGACAGCACCGGCAACGGCGAGGGTTTTGGTAGTGTTCGACATCTGAAACATTCCTTCGTTTCGGTTGAGAATTACAATCGCCGGAGCGATGCAGGCAACAAATTCGTTTCGGAGATAAAATGCCACTCACGGCTGCGTGTTTGACGATCTCGTCAGATACTGAAACACGACGTTTCGCTTGCCGCACAATCTGAAGTTACGTGTTTGGGCTGTTCAAGTGGCTGATTATAATGCTGTTCTTCTCTTCCGACGCGCCTAGGGAAATGTGGATTGACGTATCGGCGGGGAGCCGCACTGGATGAGCGAGGCCACTCTCGGCGATGAAATATGTAAGATTCAGAGCGCAATGCCCTGAACATATTTCCTGCTTCCGCTGACCATTCCACCACTCCGTTCAGCGACAGATCCGCCACAGCGCGCACTGAATCAGCGAAGATCGGGCGGCATCGCCTCGGCCTTCAACGCATTGACGAACTCGTCCAGCGGCTGAACCGATGTCTGCTTGTCCCCGAGACGCCTCACGGTCACCGTGCGGTCCTCAACTTCGCGCTGACCAATTGCCAGTATGACCGGCACTTTTGAGACCGAATGTTCGCGGATCTTGTAGTTGATTTTCTCGTTTCGCACGTCGGCTTCGGCTCGGATGCCCGCGGAGCGCAGCGTCTCGGTGACTTCCTCGACGAAATCGTCCGCGCCGGACACGATTGAAGCGACGACGACCTGCCGCGGCGCCAACCAAAGCGGGAAGCGTCCCGCGTAGTTTTCGATCAAGATCCCCAAGAAACGCTCGAAACTGCCCAGACATGCCCGGTGCAGCATGAACGGTCGATGCTTTGCCCCATCCTCGCCGACGTATTCCGCGTCCAGGCGGGTTGGCAGATTCGGATCGACCTGGAATGTGCCACATTGCCAGACACGGCCGATAGCATCGGTCAGATAGAAGTCCAGCTTCGGGCCGTAGAATGCACCGTCGCCCGGTTCCAACTCGTATGGACGCTCGGTCGTCTTCACGGCCGCTTCCAGGGCGGCCTCGGCGTGGTCCCACACCTCTTCCGAACCGACGCGCTTTTCGGGTCGGGTGGCGAACTTGATGTCGAAACTGTCAAAGCCAAGATCGCGGTAGACACCATCAAGGTAATTCACGAAGCGGACACATTCGGATTCGATCTGTT
>JABDKF010000312.1 GCA_013003155.1 Woeseia sp.
AATCAACCAGTTGGAAAACAAACGAGCCGCTATTTTTCCATTTTTTGTGTTCTCTGAAAAACAGGCCGCGGACCGGTCGATCGTGCCACTCTTTTTCCTTTCGATGGGATACCGAGTACTCGTCAACTGATCGCAGACTTAAGACTAAAAATTCGAACATAGCACGCTAGCATTGTTGCATCAGCCTGCCGCATCTCCACGACAGGTGTTCCGATTTCTGCACCGTCATCTTGACGACGGCTTGCACTATCGCTGTGTAGTGATGCCAGGGCAATGGAATGCACCGGACTTCGATTCAGCTTTGCGTTTGGCTTTTTTTTCGGCCCGCTCTGTGTCCGGCGCGGTGGAATATTGAAGAGTCCCGCGGTGGTTAAGCGCTCTCATCAACGCACCACAATGTTTAGACCTACATTGAGCCTTGATTGACAGAATGCGATAAAATCCTGCCTGGCATAAAAATAAGGTTAAACCTATGGCTTCCTCTCGTCGGCAACGTCGCTTGCTGAGTCTATTTTTTCTGTTTCCGGCTGGCGCAATTTTCGCTTCACCGGCCGAAGATTTTCACGCGTTGCTGGATGAGCACTGGGCCACAGCAGAACACGAGCAGATTTTTTTCCGTAGCGATCCCGACGCGTTCCGCATGAATGGCGAATTGCCGTCCTTCAACGATGAGGCCTATGCGCGTCGCGAGGCCTACAATAAATCGATATTGCGTCGTCTCGCCGACATTGACCCCAGCAAGCTGACGGGACAGGACCGCATTTCCTACAAGATTTTTCTGTACGAGCGGCAGACCGAGCGTGACAGCTACGCGCAACTGGATCGATTCTTCCCGATTAATGCGTTGTTCGGCTATCACACTTATTTCGCCGACGCGCCGGCGAATATGGCTTTTTTGACGAACACAAATTACGACAACTACCTTGTCAGCCTTGCCGATTTCCCGCGCTACAACGCCGAGCATATTGCCTTACTCCGGGACGCGGCCATGCGCGGCTACACTCAATATTGCGATTCAATGCAGGACTACGAGAAGACCATCGCGAAACACGTGCTCGCGGAGGCCACCGACAGCAAATGGTTCGGTCCGTTTCTCCGTTTTCCAGGCGCGATCAGTACGGAAAACCGCGTCGACTACACCGCCAGGGGCACGGCCCTGATACGAGACAGGGTTATTCCCGAATATCGCAAGCTGCTGGAATTTTATGAAAAGGAATACGCGCCACGTTGTCGCAAGAATGCAGGCATCTCCAGTATTGAAGGTGGCGCTGAGCACTACGCGTGGCTGGTCCGTTACTTTACGACGACTGACATGACCCCTGCCGAGATCCATCAACTCGGTATTACCGAACTCGCGAGGATTCGGCAGGAAATGGAGCTGATCATTGACAAGATTGGCTTCGACGGCGATTTTGCTGAATTTCTGGACTACCTGAGAAACGAACCGCAGTATTTTGCGAAATCCGCACTTGAACTCCTGAGCCGAACCGCACTAATCGCGAAAACCGCCGAAGGAGAACTGCCGCGTTTCTTCACCGTGCTGCCGCGCACGCCGTACAACATTAAATCAAGCGGCGGTCGCGGGGCGTATTACGTAGCTTCTACCGGCGACGGGAATACGCCTGGGACCTATTTCATCGGCACCGACAATTTGCAGGCAGAACCACTCTACGGCCTCACCGCGCTGACATTGCATGAAGGTGTCCCGGGCCATCATCTGCAAGCCGCTTTGGCACTGGAAGTCGATCTGCCGCGATTTCGCCGTTCGCTGTACCATGCGGCGTACGGCGAGGGTTGGGGCTTGTATGCCGAACGTCTCGGCCTCGAGATGGGCATGTACGGTGATCCTATCGACGACTTCGGCCGCCTGACCTATGAGGCCTGGCGCGCGGCGCGACTTGTCGTCGATACCGGTATCCACATCTTCGGCTGGACTCGAGAGCGAGCGATTCGCTTTATGCTCGACAACACGGCACTAACGGAACCTGAAGTCGTTGCGCAGATCGATCGCTACATCACCTGGCCGGCACAGGCAACTGCTTACAAGATCGGAGAGATTCGAATCCGTGCCCTGCGTGCTAAAGCAGAAAAGGCTCTCGGCGCAAAATTCGACATTCGACGCTTCCACGATACCGTCGTCGGTAACGGCTCGCTGCCGATTGCAGTTCTGGATGAGATCGTCGACGAATGGATCGGTGGCTACTAACGACGTTTAGCCGTTTGGCGGTCCGCACGCTGCCCAGACGAGTGCTATTCTAAAGTTACTGTCCCGTAAGGTAAAAGCGCGCGTATGTCGGACGAAATAACAAGAATCGGCCCGTACCGCCTCACGGCGATTGCGGATGTGCCCGATTTTCGCGATTGGGAATTCACGCCGTCCTTACGTTCGCTTAAAAAGGAATTGGCCCGACCCGCAAGGCTCCACATTCTCGATCAGGGGGACGAAGGATCCTGTACCGGCTTCGCGCTGGCCGCGGCCGTTAATTTGCTTCGCCGGCGCGGCCGCCGCAGCGGAAAAGTCAGTCCGCGCATGCTTTACGAAATGGCCAAACGTCACGACGAATGGCGCGGCTTTCGCGCTGAAGGTTCGAGTTGTCGCGGCGCGATCAAGGGCTGGTACAACATGGGCGTTTGCCTTGAAAAAACCTGGCCCTACGTCGACGGTGAGCCGGGTCTGCTAACCATCAAAGCCGCCAAAGAAGCACGACGAAACACGCTGGGCGCGTACTACAGGCTCGGCACCCGGATAGCGGATTTTCACAGCGCATTGAATGAAGCAGGCGTTATTTACTGCTCAGCGGATGTACACGATGGCTGGGACCTGCCGACGAAGCACAAACCCGTCATTCCGTTGCGCGACGATAATCAGGGCGGCCACGCTTTCTGCATCGTCGGTTACAACACGCAAGGCTTCTGGGTGCAGAACAGCTGGACACGCGACTGGGGTGACAACGGCACGGCATTGTGGCTCTACGAGGACTGGCAACAGAATGTCTACGACGCGTGGGTGTTTGGGCTCGCTTTGTCGACACCGCAAATCTGGCACCTGCCGCGCGAAGGCGGCTCCGACGCAGGTCGTACCAAGGGACTGTTTCGCAGAACACCGACTCGCGCCGAGATTGCCGGACATTTCGTGCACCTCGACGACGGTCGTTTTCATGAAAAAGGCCGCTATTGGAGTACAGCGAGTGATGCGCAACAAACCGCCGAGCTGTTGGCCAAGAGCAATAAGTACGATCATCTTTTGCTCTATGCGCACGGCGGCCTGAATAACATCAAAGATTCGGCGCGCCGTATTGCATCCATGAAAGAGACCTTTAAAGCCAACCGCATCTATCCCTACCATTTCATGTATGACACCGGATTATTGGAGGAGCTAAAGGACGTCGTGGTTGGCCATCACAAGAAATTAGCGGAACGCGCAGCCGGACTTACAAGCTGGATGGACAAATTGCTCGAACAGGCCAGCCAGAAGGCCGGCCGCGCCCTGTGGCGAGAAATGAAACGCGGTGCCGAGACTCCGTTCAGCGCGGCCGGCGCCGGGTCCGAGGTCCTCAATTTTTTCATCGCGGCATTTGCCGCGGCTAGCAGCCCGATTCGCTTGCATCTCGCAGGCCACAGTACAGGTGCCATCTTTCATGCGAGTTTGTTGGCCAGGCTCGCGATGAACGCCCCTGAAAATCGCGTTGCGAGCGCAAGCTTGCTGGCGCCTGCGGCAACCGTTGAATTATTCAGGCAGCACTATCTGCCATGGTTAAAAACCAGAAGGCCAGCGGCTGGCATCGACAAGCTTGATATCTACTGCTTAAATGACGAGCTCGAAAAAGCCGATAGCGTCGCGGGCGTTTACCGGAAATCGATTCTGTACCTCGTCAGCCACGCGTACGAAGAAGATCCATTGCCGGCGCCACTGCTCGGCATGGCCCGCTACAATAATCGGCTCGCCGCCAGACGCAAAAATATGCGCGTCATTGTCAGTGACGGTGACGGCAAGGGCGGACGCGGGCTTGCAACGCGCAGTCGCTCACACGCGGAATTTGATAACGACGTGACCACCATGAACAGCGTTCTGCGGCGGATCCTTGGAAAAAAACCCGCAACTCCCTTTACGGAAAAGACTCTAAAGTACTAAATTTATTAAAGATTGTGACTTCGATCGCCTTTTTACCTGGCTGCGATTGCGCGAGTCATTGGAATTACTCTATCTTGGTGGCCTGATGAGCGTAATCCCGATTAAATCCGACTCAAACGAATCTGCGGCACCGGACGGAGAGCAGGTTCCCGGCGCTGCCTGGGACCTCGACGATCCGTCCCTGTATCTAAATCGCGAGCTTACCTGGCTGGCGTTCAATCGCCGCGTGCTGGCGGAGGCAGAGGACGACAGGAATCCCCTGCTTGAGCGCGTGAAGTTTCTGTCAATATTTGACTCGAACCTCGATGAATTCTTTATGAAGCGCATCGGCGGTTTGAAACACCTGGCGCGCGCAGGACTTTCATCCCCGACGATCGATGGGCGTACACCACAGGAACAGATTTCACAATGCGAGAGTCAGGTGGCCGAGGCGCTCGCCGATCGCGCGTACATTATTAAAGAATTATTGCGGCTGATGGGTGAGGAAGGAATCCACGTCGATTCGTACGAAAACCTTGACGAGGATATGCGCAACAAGCTGCGCAAACGTTATCGAACTTCCGTCGTACCGCTAATTACGCCGCTCGCAATCGATGAAGCCCACCCTTTCCCGTTCGTCTCGAATATGTCGATCAACCTGCTGCTGCGGGTCCACGACGAAACCGAGAAAGAGCCGCATCTTATTCGCATTAAGGTTCCGATATCTGAGCGCACTCCTCGCTTTCTGCGCATAGACGGTGAAGATCGATTTGTTGCGCTCGAGGAGGTTATCGCTAACAACCTTGATCTGTTGTTACCAGGTGCCACTATTTTGTCTTTGGGTTTTTTCAGGGTCACCCGAAATGCCATCGTTGAACGCGACGAAGAGTCCGCTAACGACTTGTTGGAGATGATCGAAGCCGAACTTCGTGAACGCCGATTTGCGCCCGTTGTGCGACTTGAGGTCAGCCCAAACCTGAGCAACGATTTGCAGCAATACCTGGCTAAAGAGCTTGGCCTGTCTCACCGCGAGGACATCTACGTCGTGCCGGACCTGTTCGGTGCGCGTGACCTGATGCAACTTGCTGGCATTGATCGTCCCGACCTCAAGTTTTCCCGCTTCGAACCCGCCTCGCATCCGCGCCTCGTAAACTCGCCGTCCATCATGGCCGAACTCGATGAGCGGGGGCCAATACTCTTAAAGCATCCCTATCAGTCTTTTGACAATTCGGTGACCCGACTGCTTCGTGAAGCCGTGGCTGATCCTTTCGTTTTGGGGATCAAGACGACGGTCTATCGCACTTCCGAGGACTCTGCGATCGTGCCGTTGCTGGTCGAGGCGGTTACGCGGGGCAAGCAGGTCGCGGTGGTGGTTGAATTGCAGGCGCGCTTCGATGAAGCTGCCAATATTCGCTGGGCCAACCGGCTTGAGGAAGCCGGCATTCACGTGTCCTACGGCGTCGTGGGTTACAAAACCCATGCAAAGGTCACTTTGATCGTCAGGCAAAAGAAATCCGGCAAGCTGCGCCGCTACGTTCATCTCGGAACCGGCAACTACCATGCGGTGACAGCAAGGCAATACTGTGATCTTGGCCTGATGATCTCAGACAAATATATCGGTGCGGACACGTCGGAGCTGTTTAATCTTCTAACGTCGGGCTCACTAAGTGGCCGACGGTATCGTGACATGCTTGTTTCGCCATTGGGCATGAAACGCGCTTTAATCAAAAAAATACGGCGGGAAACCCGTTTTCAGAAGAAAAATAACAACGGACACATCCAGCTAAAAACTAATGCACTGGAAGACGCAGATATCACGCGCGAACTCTATAAAGCTACGCGGGCCGGAGTAAAAGTTGATCTAATCGTTCGAGATTCGTGCCGCCTGCGGCCGGGATTGCCCGGGCTATCGGAAAGTGCACGCGTCATCAGTATTCTTGGCCGCTTCCTCGAACACTCTCGCTTGTATTATTTTCATAACGACGGTGACGAAGAATATTTCATAGGATCCGCAGATCTGATGACTCGAAACCTTGTGAGCCGGGTGGAGGCGCTCGCGCCTATTAAAGATCCGGCATTGCAAAAAGAGTTACGTGAGATTCTGGACCTGCAGCTGGCGGACACCGTCGGCGCGTGGGAGATGGACAATGCTGGCGTGTATCGCAGACTCGCTCCCGCCAAAGACGCCATACACTCACAGTTCGAACAAATCGCATTAAGTTCGACACGGGCGAGCGCGCCCGCCCCGGAGTAGCTGCTACGCCGCGTTCGTACAAAAAGCCGCGTCACGCCGCCGGCCAGCGACTCTCTCGCAAGCGGTATGCGCCGACTCTTGTGGCGCCCGCGCACCGGCGAGGCAGCAAATAAACGGCGCAACTTCCGAGGTCTTTTGTGGGGACATCAATTGCCGAAGTGCCGCCGCCAGACGACATCGAGCTTTTCGCGTTGGCTCAGGCGCTGCGCAATTGACTCAATACGCGGCAAATTGTCTTTTTGCCAAGTCCTGTCTGCCGTCCACCGGCTGAGCACGCTGGCGTAGATGTCCAGCGCCGAGAAACCGGATTCCAGAAACCATTTTTTTCCTGCAATGGCGTGCTCGACCACGCTCAAGCGACGCTTCCAGATAGTGCTGGCATGGCGCTTCAAGCCCTCGCGGCGGGCCTCGCTCGTGCCGCCCTCTTCCGGTTGAAAGCGTTCGGGATAGTCCACAATCTCAATGACAGGGTAGAGTTCCGCAGCCATAAAAATCAGCCATCTTCGGGCCTGTGCCCGCGACTTTTGTGCGGCCGGCAGCAATCCGGCTTCCGGAAATCGCTCGTCAAGAGTCAACAGAATCGCGGCCGATTCTGTGAGCGTTTCGCCATCCGGGGTCACGAGGCAAGGCAGCTTTCGTTGTGGGTTCAGTGCGGCATAATCGCCAGCACGTTGCGCATTTTCCTTGAGCGGCACGTCATGCAATTCTGGCTCCTGGCCCAATTCCGCGAGCGCCATTTCTACAATCGCCGAGCCTGAGCCAATGTCGCCGTACAGTTGGTAGGTCATCTCAAGGTCTCCGGTTCTTGTGGCGTCGTCGTGCTTTTCGCGCTCATCAGGCTTCTGAGGCCGCTTGGGTAGCCATTTGCCGCGCCAAAACAAATCCTCTAAACGGTCCCAAATCAGATGACTTTGCCAGGAATTCGCGTATCCTCGGCGCTCGCTGCCGGGTGGAAGCCCTTTTAAGCCTGTCGCGAATAAACGACATTGTGATCTTAAATCACGTGTTTTATTGAAGATAGCAGCGCATTAGTAAATAATGCGCAGGCATTTTTACTCCACAGAGGAATTTTGGATGATGATCAAGAACGCAATCAAAGTGGGCGCAGCCGTGCTGGTCCTCGGTCTGGCCACTGGTTGTGCCAGCACAGAAAGCGAAAACGCGATTCGTGCCACGGCAGAATCTGCCGCTCGTGACGCAGCTGCCGCGATGACGGCCGCAGACGCCGCGCGTGCAGCAGCAGACAGCGCGGCCCGTTCAGCAGCGAGTGCACAAAGCACTGCTGATCGTGCATTGTCGGCAGCAAACTCTGCTCAGGCAAGCAGCGACGCCAACAGGGATCGTCTGGAGCGTATGTTCCAGAAATCGATGTCCAAATAAAGCTGGCTTAGACGCTTTATTCAAACGCCGCGCTTGTCGCGGCGTTTTTTATGCTGCTGCCAATCGTCAACGGGATTCCGTTCGGGGTAGCCAGTTCGCGTTCCGCAAGCGCCCAGTCGATTGCGCCCTGCCGGACTTTTGTAACAGCTACAAATTGCGCGGTCAGCTCGGTCAGAGTGTGAGCGCTTTGAACCGAACTCTGCGCTGTCGAATCGGTTTCGAGATCAACCGAATCTGCTACAGGCGTACCCACCGACACTGGATCGGCGAGATCAGCCAAAACCGTATCTTGCGGAGGTGCCGTGCTAAGGACGCGGTGTACTTCCAGTACCAGTTCTTCGCCGTCCCAACCGACCTTTAACGGCTCGTTGATAATTCGCACGGGCGTATCGAGACTCAATTGTTCAAAGAGGTATTCGATGTCTTCCGGGAACATTCGAATGCAGCCGTGAGTGACCCGCATACCCACGCCCGCGGGCCTATTCGTGCCATGAATCAGATAGCCTGGAAGGCCCAGCCGCATGGCGAAATTGCCGAGCGGATTATCAGGTCCAGGCGGCACGATTGACGGCAGCGGCCTGCCATCGGCCTCGTGTTCCGCCCGCACCGACGCCGGCGGATACCAGGCGGGATTGCGCGCCTTGGCAACGACACGCGTGAGTCCCAGCGGCGTTTCCCAATCCATCCTGCCTATACTGATTGGAAAGGTCATCACGACCGGGCGTGCCGCTCCCGAGGCCGGTGGATAGTAATACATGCGGTATTCCGCAAGATTCAATACGACGCCTTGACGCGGGCCTGAGGGCAACACGTAGCGGGTTGGCAGCAACACTTTCGTACCTGCCCCGGGCAGCCAGACGTCGACATCAGGGTTGGCGATGACCATGTCCTCGTAGCCGAGCCCGTGGCGGCGCGCGATATCTATCAAGGTATCTTCTGCACGTGCGATCGTGGACGTCAACGCGCCAACCACATCGCTGCCATCACTGGGTAAATCGTAAACCTCAGACACGGCAGCGTGCGGCAGACAAAGAGTCGCCCACGCGAGTGCTATTTTGACTTTAGTGTTCAATTACCTTTCTCATCCTCAGCAATCACCTCTACCTCTGACTCGCTTTCCTGCAACCAGTTCTGAATTGCGTCGCTTTGTAGCAAACGTGCCGGGTAGTGGCACGCCTTGTCCGGCAAATTAATGCCGTAAGTCCGAAAACGCAGCACCACCGGGGCAAACATGGCATCCGCGATACTGAACTGGCCGAACAACCAGCCATCGACCTCGCCATAGCGATCCCGGCAGTCACCCCAGATGTCGAAAATTCGATCGATGTCGTTCGTGACCGGCTCGGGGAGGGCGACCTTGCGGCCCATCGCCCGACAATTCATCGGCATTGCATCCCGTAATGCCATAAAGCCACTGTGCATCTCCGCTGAGATGCTTCTGGCATGCGCACGAGCAGCGGGATCAGACGGCCACAGCGATGCCTGCGGAAAACGTTCTGCAAGCGTCTCGGCAATAGCGAGCGAATCCCAAACCACTGCGTCGTCAAGCACGAGGACAGGGACCCTGCCTGCCGGCGAGTACTGACTAATTTTTTCCTTCGTGGCGGGCGTGTCGAGCAGGACACGTTCTTCCGTAAAAGGGATACCGGCTTCGGACAACAGAATCCAGGGCCGCAAGGACCACGACGAGTAATTCTTGTTGCCAATAATGAGCTTTAGAGCCACAGACGCACCTCCTGGCGGCAGTGTAGTCGATTTGGCGCAGGGAAATGTAGCCCTGCGGCGGATCCAGACGGGATGCCGGAATCGCTAGTAGCGCAGCAATGCAGAGCCCCAGGTGAATCCGCCGCCGAATGCCTCCATCAGGACGAGTTGTCCACGCTGGATCCGGCCGTCACGAACCGCGACGTCAAACGCAAGGGGTACAGATGCTGCCGAGGTATTGCCGTGGTCCTGTACGGTCAGAATGACCTTTTCCATCGGCAAACCCAAACGCTTGGCCGTCGCCTGGATAATCCGCAGGTTTGCCTGGTGCGGTACCAGCCAGTCCAGGGCGCCTTTATCAATATTGTTTTTGCGCAGGGCTTCTTCAGCAACGCCGCCCAGCGTCTTCACGGCGACCTTAAAAACCTCATTTCCCTTCATCATGATTTTCGCATCGGGCAGGTGGGTCTTGTGAAGCTCCTTCGACGCGCCATAGGGATAATAGAGTAGATCCTTGTATTGCCCGTCAGCTCCCAGATGCGTAGATATGATGCCCTGCTCTTCTGAGGGCTGCAGGATAACCGCACCGGCGCCGTCTCCAAACAGGACACAGGTAGTGCGGTCCTTCCAGTCAACGATTTTTGACAAAATCTCTGCACCGACAACCAACGCACATTTCGCCTCGCCTGCGCGCACAAACTTGTCAGCGGTTGATAATGCATACAGGAATCCTGTGCACGCGGCCTCGACACTAAATGCAGGACAGCCATGGATGTCCAGTTTTTCCTGGATCAGCGTGCCGATATTCGGGAACAAGAGATCGGGAGTGGTTGTTCCGACAACGATCAGGTCAACATCGTCTTTGGTCACACCCGCTGCATCAAAGGCCTGCCGAGCAGCCTCGAGACACAGGTCGGATGTCGATTGCTCGTCAGCCGCAATGTGCCTGCGCTCCACCCCGGTGCGCGTCCTGATCCACTCGTCGCTGGTGTCGACCATTTTTTCAAGGTCGGCATTGGTCAAGACACGCTCGGGCAGGTACCTGCCTGTTCCGGCAATTCGCGAATAGATCATGCGGCTTCCTGTTTAAGCAAGTTTCCGATCTGTTGCGGCACCTGATTTCGCACTTCAACCAATGCCGTTTCAATTGCATGCTGAAAGGCTACTGAATCAGCGCCACCGTGACTCTTTATAACAATACCATTAAGCCCCACCAAAGACGCACCATTGTAGTTGCGTGAGTCCATGCGCAGGCGGAGGCTGCGGAGCACCGGGCTTGCCAGGAACGCCTGAAACTTCGCAAACAGATTTCGTGTGAAAGCACGTCTCAGGTAGTGCGAAGCCAGGCCAACAGTGCCTTCCATCGTCTTCAACGCGATGTTGCCGGTAAAACCGTCGGTGACTACGACATCAGCTTTTCCGGAAAAAATTTCGTTGCCTTCAATATAACCTACGTAATTCAGGCTGCTCGCTTTAAGAAGCATCGAGGCTTCTTTGACCGTGTCATGCCCCTTGGTGTCTTCCACACCAATGTTGAGCAGCGCGACGCGCGGTTGTTGCAGACTTCGAATATCACTGGTGACGATCGAGCCCATAACCGCGAACTGGAAAAGCTGCTCAGGACTGCATTCCGTATTCGCGCCAAGATCCAGCATATGCACGGTGCCGCCGATAGACGGCAACTCGGCGATTATGGCCGGGCGGTCGATTCCCGGCAGCATTTTTAACACAAATTTCGACGTTGCCATGAGCGCGCCGGTATTTCCAGCGCTTACACAGGCGCCCGCCTTGCCCTCTTTGACAAGGTTGATTGCTACTCGCATCGATGAGTCTTTTTTCTTGCGCAAGGCGTCTGCCGGGGCTTCCGACATTGCGACAACTTCGGACGCAGCCTGAATCAGCAATCGCGGTTCATTGGCAGCCACTGATTGCACGAGTTCACCCAGTCTCGCAGGATCGCCGACCAGAATAATTTTCAGATGAACATGTCGCTTCAGGCAAGCGTGTGCCGCGCGCACGGCAACCTCAGCACCGAGGTCGCCGCTCATTGCATCTACCGAAATGACAGAATCTGGTTCCACTCGGTCGTCAGGCCGTGCCTTACAACTGGATGTGGTAGGTCCGTGCGGGCACGGACAATGCGTCTAGTCGTCGTCTTCGTCGACGGCCGGCTGCTCGATGACCTGATTGCCGCGATAGAAGCCGTCCGGTGATACCCGATGGCGCAGGTGAGTTTCACCCGACGTGGGATCGACTGACAGAGCCGGCCCTTTCAGTTTGTCATGCGAACGGCGCATACCGCGCGTCGAAGGTGTTCTGCGACTTTTTTGAACAGCCATTATTTTCTCCATTGGTGCGGGGCGCCAAACGCCACCGCCCTACTACTAAATCACGTTGCAGCCCCGCTAGCGCGACTGCTCAATTTGTTTTTTCAGATTCGCAAATGGTCGAACCTTGTCTTGCGAACTACTCGTCGCGTCGTCGGAGGCGACGAGTGACGCGCCGCAGTTTTCAATTCTCGCGTGCTTCGCAGCAAGCGGCATCGCCATAACCAGCATTTCTTCGACAAGATCTCGCGGCACCAGTGAATCCTGCTCGAGCTCCCATATTTCCAGCGCTTCATCGGCCGAACGCGTATCGCTGCTCTGCAAAAACATTACGTTGATGTTTGCAGAAACCTCGATTTCGCAAAGCTCTAAACACCGCTGGCAAACCGCGGGTAGTCTCGCAGCCGCCATGCCCTGCACTTTTGGCCATCGCTCTCGAGCATCGGCCCACCCAAATTCCAGCTTCACCGTCACCGGCAATGCGCGAAAATCTGGCGTGTCCTGCCCGGTGTCCAGCGCGCCAAGATCCTGCGCAACAATCGCGGCAAGTCGCTTAAAGCTTGATAATTTTTCAATGCTTTCAATGACTTGCTTTCGTCGCGCCAGGAACTCGGGTTTCGCGCGAAGTAGCAAAGGGTTCGCCATGGCGGGCGCATCATAAGGAGCGCGCGGGTTCCTGTCAAAGCCCCCGGGTCATCAAAAAGCCTTTGCAGCCCGCAGGCTTGCGTGCCTCGCAGGGCTGCCGATTCCGTAATGATTCAGTACACTGGTCAGGTCGTAACGCGAGCCCCGAAACCGGATCCACACATCATGAGAAACCCCCACGCCGTGCCGCTCGTGCTTGCGTCGTCGTCTGCCTACCGTCGCAGCCTGCTGGAACGCTTCATCAATGATTTCGACGTGATCAGCCCCGACGTTGATGAAGCAGCGCTTGACGCGGAATCGCCGCTCGAGCTTGCCGAATTGCTTGCGAGAACTAAAGCCGAAACGGTTCTGCCACAACACCGAAAATCCGTCATTATTGGCTCAGACCAGGTGGCGGTGCGTGACGACAAGGTTATTGGCAAGCCGGGTGATCACGCACATGCGATAGAACAATTGCTGTCGGCGTCAGGCAAGACCGTGGAATTTCTCACCGCAGTGTGCGTACTCGACCCGGCCAACCGCCGTCGCTACGAGCATGTCGATCACACGCAGGTGCGCTTTCGCCAATTTGACCGTCGGTTGGCCGACGTTTACCTCCACCACGACAAGCCGTACGACTGTGCAGGCAGTTTTAAACTTGAGGGAGCCGGGTTTGTACTGTTTGAAGAAGTCCGCACAACTGATCCAACCGCCCTGGTGGGGCTGCCGATGATCTGGTTAGCCGGAACGCTACGCGAGCTTGGCCAGTTGCTGCCGTAGCGCCGCCCTTACTTCGTTGTGGAACGTGAGCGGCGCCTTTTACGGCCCGATACACCGCCTTGCAAAAAACTCTCGAGATCGTCGGCCAGCGGTGCCACGAAATGCTGTTCATTGCCGTTTAAATCCGGGAAAGAAATTGACTGCGCATGCAGGAACAATCGCTGCAAGCCATGAGCATGGGCACGTGCATTAACATCCGGATTGCCGTAACGCTCATCACCCGCGATCGGGTGGCCGGCCGCGGCCAGGTGCACTCTTATTTGATGTGTACGACCTGACAGCGGCTGACACTGCATCAAGCTGTAATTGCCATAGGCGCGCGATAGTTTGACTCGCGTTTTCGCCGCTTTACCATCGGTCGCGACGACTACGTGTCGTTCTCCGCCGCGCCGATTGGTAACCAGCAGCGGCGCATCGATAAGCTGCTCGCCCTGTTGCCAATCACCTGCGACCAACGCCAGGTAATTTTTTTCGACACGACCTTCACGAAACAGCTGGTGCAGCGCGCGCAGCGCACTGCGCCGCTTGGCCAGTACCAGGCAACCCGAGGTCTCCCGATCAAGCCTGTGCACCAGCGACAGGTCCTTGAATTGCGGGCGTGCGGCGCGAAGTAGCTCGACGACGCCGTGGCTGATACCGCTGCCACCGTGCACCGCGACTCCACCCGGCTTATTGATCACCAGCAGGTACTTGTCCTCAAAAATTACTGACGCTGCCAGATCGTCGACCCGACTGCGCGCGGGCGGCGGGGCGGCCTTATTGATATGGGCCGGCGGTATGCGAACGACATCACCCGTTTGCAACCGATGATCCGCCCGCACGCGGCCGCCATTGACCCGGACCTCGCCCCGTCGCAGAAAGCGGTAGACGCGGCTTTTCGGGACCCCGGGCAAATGCCGGCGCAGAAAGTTGTCGATGCGCTGGTCCGCGTCATCCGCCGTTATCGTGAGCTTCCGGACAGCGGTCCTTTGAGCGATTTCGCCAGGTGGAGAATTTGTGTGCATAGGCAATCACTTATTTTCGGAACTGCGAGCAATTTCGGGGTGCGCCGCTGAAAGGCTGTGCTATATTACGCCGCTGTGACGGCCTTTGCGGGCTATTTGCCCTGCCGTGCACATGCATTATGAGACCGAACGATTTTTTCGTTCAAACGAATATTTTATTCATTTCCGCCCCGCCTTGGCGAGGACGGACATCCATTTGGCAGCAACCCGGCAGACGGGCAAGCGCCAGAGCGGCGAGTCCGCAGGGTTACAATGATTTTTTTCTTGTTTGGCTGGATTTTTACCAATTCGGTCACTGAAAAGCACAAATTTCGCGCCACGGGTGTTTCGCACCCGCGTCTGCCTGTGCTTACCCCCTGCTCCGCTCTTTTTAACTTGCCTGTTTTTTTTGCCGTGCTGCCCTTTCCTAAAGTAGGGCATCATGAAAAGAATGCTAATCAACGCAACTCAGGAAGAAGAGTTGCGCATGGCGATGGTCGACGGCCAGCGCCTTTACGACCTCAACATCGAAGCGCCGGCAAGCGAACGTAAGAAAGCCAATATTTACAAAGGCAAGATAACCCGCGTCGAGCCCAGTCTCGAGGCGGCCTTCGTCAATTACGGTGCCGAGCGACACGGCTTCCTGCCGCTGAAAGAAATCTCCAGCGAATACTTCATCAAAGACCCGGGCTCGGGCAAGCTCAACATCAAAGACGTTCTGCGCGAAGGCCAGGATATAGTTGTCCAGATTGACAAGGAAGAGCGAGGCAACAAGGGCGCCGCGTTAACCACATTCGTGAGCCTCGCCGGTCGCTTCATTGTTCTGAAGCCAAATAAATCGCGTTCGGGCGGCGTGTCTCGGCGGATCGTCGGCGATGATCGTGACGCCGCTCGGAAATCCCTCAAGAATGTCGATATTCCGGATGGCATGAGCGTGATCTTGCGTACCGCCGGCATTGACCGTACCAGCGAGGAGCTCTCCTGGGATCTTGAAAATTTAATGAGCGTCTGGACGGCGATTTTGAAAGTGGTTGTCGAACGGCCCTCGCCCTTCTTGATTTACCGGGAAAGCAATGCAGTGGTACGTGCGCTACGCGACTACCTGACCAATGACATTGGCGAGATCCTGATCGACGACGAACCGACCTACGTCGAAGCTCGCGAGTTCGTTGAGCAAGTCATGCCGCACAATCTGCGCAAGCTTAAGCACTACTCGGATCCGGTGCCCCTGTTTACGCGCTACCAGATCGAATCACAGATCGAATCAGCTTTCGCACACACCGTGCATCTGCCGTCAGGTGGAAGCCTCGTTATTGACCACACGGAAGCACTGGTATCTATCGATATCAACTCGGCACGTGCCACCAAAGGCGGCGATATCGAGGCAACTGCGCTCAATACGAACCTCGAGTCTGCCGACGAAATAGCGCGTCAGCTACGACTCCGGGATCTGGGCGGCCTGATTGTGATCGACTTTATCGATATGGGTCCGCAAAAGAATCAGCGCGAGGTGGAAAATCGCCTGCGCGAGGCGGTCAAGCAAGACCGCGCACGTATCCAGATTGGCAAAATTTCACGATTCGGCCTGCTGGAAATGTCGCGCCAGCGGCTGCGTCCGTCTTTGGGCGAGTCATCTTACCTGACCTGCCCGCGTTGCAGCGGTATCGGCAATATCCGCAGCGTGGAATCGCTGGCGCTCGCCATCTTGCGCATCATTGGCGAGGAAGCACGCAAAGAACGAACAGCGAAAGTGATAGCACAGCTGCCCGTCGAAGTGGCCACCTACCTCTTGAATGAAAAACGTGACTGGGTGCAAAATCTGGAAACGCGAAATGATACGCAGGTGGTGCTTGTTGCGAACGAGCTGCTCGAAACGCCGCATTACCGCATACGCCGGGTCCGCGATGACCAGGTCGAATTACCGGAAAACACGGGCAGCAGCTACACGCTCGTTGACCCGGACGAGGAAGACGGAATACCCGCAAGTCTGCAAGAGCAAAAACCTGCGGAAGTTGCCGCCGTTACGACGGTGGTCGCAACCTCGGCAGCCCCGGCCAGAGTTGAACCTGTAGCACCGAAGGCGCCAGGCTTTCTCGCTCGCCTGGCCGCAATGTTTTCCGGATCAACAAAAGAAGAAAAGAAAAAGCCGACGAGGAAAAAGGCGGGGTCGGCGAAACGAACGAAGAAAAAGCAAGCCACCAAACGCGCGAAGACACGTGGTCGCGGTGAGCGCAACACCGAGTCGCAGGACTCGTCGCGCAGCCGTAGTGATCGTGGCAAGAGCAAACCACGAAAACGCAGCAGGAAGCCGGCTAAACCGAAGGAAGAAAAAGTAGCGCAAGCTGGCAATGGGCAGGGGGCGCCGAAAAAGGCGGATCAAAACGCTCAAGGCAATAACGAGGAAACAGCGAAAGCACCGCGCAAGAAACGACGCAGCCGCGGTGGCCGCCGGCGTCGCAAGACGGGCGATCGCAAAGATGCTCAAGCAAATAACCAATCACAGGAGCAGAACGCGGACGGGCAGCAAAAGGACAGCCCAGCTGCCGACAACGGTGCAGGTAAAGCGGCGCCTAAAGAATCTGCGTCCAAAGAATCCCCACCCAAAGAAGCTGGCAAAGCCGACAATCGAGGGCAGGTTGAATCCGCCGCGCCCAAGCCAGGCGCTGACTCGACAGCTGCGCAGCAAAAAGCCCCGGCCGAGCCCGCAAAAAATCAGTCCCGGATCGACAACGACAAGCGCGGTGCGGGAGACGCCAGCACTCAGAATGCCGGGACTGCCAGTCCGTCAACGACATCAGCCAAGGCATCATCGGAGTCGCGTGGAAGTGACGCCAGACCTGCGGCCAGCGTAGCGGCTGCTGCAGTACCGGCAGGAACGACCGCAGAATCTAACTATCATGATACGCAGCCTGAATTGCCGCAGCTTCACACATGGAAGGAAGGCTCGGAATCAATCGCCCCAGCCGCAAGCAAGGTGGTCGCAGTACCTCCGGATAAGCCGGACACGCCCAACCCGTCCGGAGAATCGCCGTCGAACGGACCTGCCTCTGGCTCGCCAGCATCGGAGGCGAAGCCGGCAGAATCGTCGCAGGCCGTGAAGGAAGCGGCGAGCCCGGGCAGCGAAAAGCGCCAGGACGGTGCGCCTGAATCGAAGCGCGAGGATGCCAAACCTGAAGGACGATTGCTGCCCTGGGAACCGCAGGCGAAGCCCGCCGGCACCGCCTCCTCGGACGACGAGCCGACACAACGTTAATCCGGGGACGTGGCGGCGTTCAGGTCTCAGAGGACCGGACGCCGCCGATCCTCTTTTGCAATTCTGCGAGTAGCCCGTTTGAGGCATCCTCGACAAGATCCAGCACGTGTTCAAAGCCGCCGGCACCGCCGTAGTAGGGATCCGGCACTTCATCCAGCCCTTTGCTGCCAAACCTCAAAAAAAGCTGGACTTTGGCGCGGTGCTCAGCCGTTGCCACCTCGTGAAGATTCGACAGATTGTCCTCGTCCATTGCCAGCACCAGATCAAAACGCGAGAAGTCATCAGCAGACACTTTTCGCGCTTTGATGCCCGACAGAGTGTAGCCGCGACGAACTGCCGCAGCTGCAGCGCGATGATCGGCCGGGTTACCAACGTGGTAGGCATGGGTTCCGGCCGAGTCGACAAATATTTTCTCGGCAAGGCCGGCATCCTGCACATGGCGACGGAACACGCCTTCCGCCGTAGGCGACCGGCAAATATTGCCCATGCAGACAAATAGTACTGAAACTTGGGCCGAGTCTGGCACCTTGACACTCACCTCTTTGTTTTTTGAAAACCAGCGCATTGATCAGGTCATTAAACTACGTAAACCGGGAGTCTGCCCGCACTCCCGCCGAACATTCAGTCCTTTGTTGGCAGCGGCAAAATCCCGCGTCACGCCAGCAACGCTGATATCGCCAGCAGATCATCTTCAGTATCGACACCCGGCCCCGGCTTTTTCGACGGCACGCCAACGCGAATAGTCAGGCCAAGACTCAACGCCCGTAGCTGTTCAAGCCGCTCGCAGGTTTCCAGATCGGATGGTGGCGTCGCAACCAGTTGTTTCAGAGTGGCGACACGATAACCGTAAATCCCGTGATGGTGTAGTGCTGACCTTTGCGCCAGATGGCTATCCTTGACGCTTCTGGCGAAGGGAATTGGCGCACGGCTAAAGTACAACGCATTGCCGTTAGCGCTACGCACGACTTTGACGACGTGCGGACTTCGAAAATCCTCAGCTGACGAAAGCGGTGACGCCAGCGTTGACAGATGGACGCCCGGGTCCTCCAGCAATGCCGCGCATTGGTCAATTAGTTCGGCGGGCATCAATGGCTCATCGCCCTGCAGATTCACTACGCGAACGTCGCCCTGCCATCCTTCCTGGTCACACACTTCCGCGAGGCGGTCAGTACCTGAGTGGTGATCGGCACGGGTCATGCAGGCTTTCCCACCAAATGCGCGCACCACCTCGGCTATGCGCTCGTCGTCCGTTGCAATAATTACCTCTTGCGCGTGGCTGTCGACGGCCCTCTCGTAAACATGTTCAATCATCGGCTTCCCGGCAATCTTGCATAACGGTTTGCCGGGCAAACGCTCCGACGCAAAACGCGCGGGAATGACAACTTTGAATTCATTCATAGCTTGTTTTTTGGCGTTACGGCACCCAGAACTTGCATCAGTTCAGTCAACCAGCTGTCATCGTGCATTTTGACGTCAACCGGCACAAACCAGTGTCTTGCAGTAGCAAACTCCCGGCATTTCACCGCGTCTTTCTCCGTCATGACGATTTGATGACGATCATCATACGCCAGGTCACGCGCGGTTAGTTGCGCATGATCTGCAAACGAGTGGCGAATTACGATGAGGCCGCGTTCCTCAAGCGCCAGAAAAAACCGTTCCGGATTGCCGATTGCCGCAACGGCATGCACCGTCTCGCCGCGAAAGTCGTCAATGCTTCGCGTTTCCCGGGTGTCCAGCCGCACGAGGCTATGGCTCGCCAGGTGAAAACTACTGCTCGGCGTCCCCGCCAATTCAGTCGCGGCCAGCTTTATCTCGAGTTCCGAGCCTTGTTGAATCAGAATTCTATT
The DNA here is from genome assembly GCA_013003155.1 of Woeseia sp. Classification (GTDB taxonomy): domain Bacteria; phylum Pseudomonadota; class Gammaproteobacteria; order Steroidobacterales; family Woeseiaceae; genus Woeseia. Next base: position 19,264 of record JABDKF010000312.1, read on the forward strand.
GATGGACTTCAAACGAGCTGTTGACTCACGCAGGGGCCCGGCAGGCAGCAGCCAGCCATTTCCGAATCCGCGGGCGGCATCAACCACCGCGAGTTCGTAGTCGCGCTGCAAACGGTAGTGTTGTAAACCATCGTCCGCCAGGATCACGTCAACTCCGATTGCGACAAGCTCCTCTGCAGCAGCGACGCGATCCGGGTGCACGACGACCGGCACGCGGCTGCGACGCGCAATCACCAGCGGTTCATCTCCCACTAGTTCCGGGTCGCTATTGGCATTGACCTGCACTGGCAGTTTGCCGACGACGCCACCGTATCCACGGCTCACAACGCCCGGACGATAACCTCGTTGCCGCAGGCGCTCAGCCAGCCAAATTGTGATTGGTGTTTTGCCCGTGCCGCCCACTGAAATATTACCAACGACAACGACCGGAACGCCGACCCGCGCTGAACGCAGCAAGCCTCGTCGGTAGGCCCAGCGTCGCACGCCGCTGACCAGCGCATACAGGGCACTCAACGGCAGCAACAACACGCTGAGCCACGAACCGGAATACCACAGTCGTTGTTGCAAGCGATCAGCGTGTTGTGCGGCCATCAGCGTTGCGCTGCTTCAGGCGCCCGCAGCGTCTTCGCTGAACTGCATTTTATACAGGGCGGCATAGTGGCCGTCGGCGGACAACAATTCGCCGTGAGTGCCGGACTCTACAACGCGGCCTTTGTCGAGCACGATAATCTGGTCTGCACTTTCTACCGTAGAGAGCCGATGGGCTATAACGAGGGTTGTGCGGTTCTCCATCAATGCGCTTAGCGCATCCTGGATGCGGCGCTCCGATTTGGTATCGAGCGACGAGGTGGCTTCGTCAAGAATCAATACCGGCGCGTTCTTCAACAACGCACGCCCAATAGCAATTCGCTGTCTTTGCCCGCCTGACAAAAGCACACCGCGATCGCCAACCGTGGTTTCAAGACCAGCGGGCATCTCCTGGACAAATTCAACGATATGCGCTGCTTCTGCGGCGGCAAGAATTTCGGCCTGGGTACAACGCTTTAACTGGCCGTACGCAAGGTTGTTGGCAATGCTGTCGTTAAATAACACGACGTCCTGACTGACCAGGCTGATATTTTCGCGCAGAAAGTCGAGAGAGTATTCCTTGATGGGTCGGTCATCCAGCCGGATTTCACCGCTTTCAACATCGTAGAAGCGCGGCAACAACGAGACGAGCGTGGACTTGCCACTGCCGGAATGACCAACAATAGCCAGCGTCTTGCCGGCATCTACTTTAAGCGACAGGTTTCGCAGGACCGGGGCATCGTCATCGCCATAAGAAAAACTGAGATTGTCGAATTCGACAACACCCCGCACGCGCTCCCCGCGATAGGTGCCCTCGTCTTTTTCGTCTTGCTCATCGATCACTGCGAACAGGCTGTCGCCGGCTGCAATACCGCGCTGGAGTGTTGCGTTGACATTGGTAAGACGCCGCAACGGCTGCATCATCAGCATCAAGGCGCCAAAGAATGCCATGAAGCTGCCGGGGCTGAGATTGTTGTTTACGGACTCGATGCCTGCAAAGTACACGACGCCCGCGATGCCAATTCCGAACACGACCTGGGTAATCGCGACACCCATCGAGCGAGCCCTTATCAGCTTCATATTCTGTCGACGATTGCTTTCATCGACGCCGGTCAGGCGCTGCATTTCGTAGTCTTGCCCACCGAAAATTTTGACCACTCGATTGCCGCTAATAACCTCGTCTGTGACCTGCGTAACTTCACCAACGGAATCCTGAATGCGGTTGCTGTAGCGACGAAACGCGCGTCCCAGAATACGAATAAGCATAGCCACAATAGGCAACACAATCGCGACCATCAGAAACAGGCGTGAGCTCTGGTAGATCATCAGGCCTATAGCCGCGAGCACCGTCAGAAAATCACGCACAAGGATGGTCACCACGGTGGTCACCGATTCAGCAACCATCTCGACGTTATAGGTCATGCGAGACAACAGCGGACCGCTGGACTGGCGCTCGAAGAAACTCGACGGCAGGGTCAGAAATTTGCGGAACAAGTCGCGACGCAGCGAGCTGATTACCGTTCGGCCGATCCAGCCCAGCGACGCCTCTGTTGCGAAGCCAGCGGCACCCCGCAAAATAAATACGGCAACGAACGCGATTGGCAGCCAGCGTGCTGTCTCCAGGTTTTTTGCGACCAGCGCCTCGTCCATTAGCGGTTCGACGAGCGCCACCATCGTCATTTCGATAACAGCAGTTGAGGCCATGGCGATGATCGCAATAGCACCAATACCGCGATAAGGAATGACATATTTCCAAAGCCGCTTGTAAACCGAGGTGAGGCGCGGATCGAGCGGTGTGCTCACGGCTGTTCGTCTGCGGGATTATTCAAGGTAGCAATGCTGATTCGGGTGAACCCGAGGCGTCCCGCGACGTCCATTGCGGTCACGACGTGCTGGTGTTTGGCGCTCGCATCGGCGCTGATGGTTAACGGCAGACTCGTATTGCCGTTTGACAGTTTTTCCAGCGCATTGCGTATCGTCGCGGGACGACTATTAATAAGTTCCCGGCCATTGATCAGGTAGGTGCCCTGCTCGGTAATCATTATCTCTAGCGATTCGGGCGTCTCCTCGACGATTTCCTCGCTCTCCGCCTGCGGGAGTCGAATCGAAATTTGCGATTGTTTGACGAAGCTCGTCGAAACCATGAAAAAAATCAGTAATAACAAGACAACGTCAATCAGCGATGTCAGATTGACCTCGGGTTCAGCGGGCGGGCGTAGTCGAAGGTTCATGAGGCCTTACGTTGCTTGTTCGATTCCTGATTGTAGGACTGCCGTCGATGCAGCGCCTCTACAAGCTTGATGGCTTCTTTCTCCATATCGACGACCAGCGTGTCCACCCGATTTCGGTAGAACCGGTAGCCAATAAGCGCAGGGATCGCCACGGTCAGGCCCGCAGCGGTCGTGATCAGCGCTTCAGCAATACCGCCGGCAAGCACCGTGGGGTTGCCGACACCATGCGTCGTAATCGCAGTGAATACCTTCACCATACCGATCACTGTACCGAGCAAACCCAGCAACGGTGATATAGCGGCGACGGTTCCCAACGTATCGAGATAGCGCTCGAGTTCATGTACCACGTGCCTTCCGGTGTCCTCGATACTGTCTTTCATGATCGAACGATCGCGATCGCGATTGATCAATCCGGCAGCGAGAATTTGCCCGAGCGGTGAGCCCTTGTGCAGCGTTTGTATCTGGCGATGATCAAGCCGATTTTCTTTCACCCAGTTCCAGACTTTACTGGTCAGGTCATCAGGAAGAACACGCTTTTGCTGCAGCGTCCAGAAACGCTCGAACATGATGCCCATGGCGAGGATTGCACAGAGGATGATCGGCACCATTAGCCAACCACCGGACTTTACGATTTCAACCATAGAAATAGACGGTTACGTGGAAAAATCGAAATATACAGGTTGAGGGCCCAAAATTCCCGCGCAATGGGTGCCAGTCTCAGAAATCGTCGTCGTGCCAATAGCGGCGCGCGTCCTTGCGGTACTCGCCGAGCAGGTTTAGCCCGCCGTTCGCACAGAGCCGATGTGCAATGGCACCGCCGGTCGCGGTCGACAGCAAGCGGGTCCCGGCCCCGCGCCAGCGCGCGACGACGTCGCCTTTCGGGAAGCCCCAGCGATTCTCAAAGCCCGACGAGACGATACCGACCTCCGCGCCCAACCTTGCAACGAATGCCTCTGAAGAGGAGGTGGCACTGCCATGATGAGGCACCTGCACAAGCGTTGCTTGACCGAGCAAATTAGCCCGCAGCAGGCCGCGTTCAACGCGTGACTCAATATCGCCCGTCAACAGGGCGCGGGTGCCGCCAGCATCAATCTGTAAAACGCACGAACTATCGTTGCCGGCACTCGGCAAAGTTGGATGCAGCATGTTGAATTCAACACCGTCCCACCGCCAGTGCTGTCCAATCCGGCAGGGGCGTTGTTTCGCCACGGCGGGCAACAACTCGCCTGCAAGCACCTTTTTAACCTGCAAGTTGCCTAACAGGTCGGATACGCCGCCAGCGTGGTCCTTGTCAGCGTGACTGACGATGAGCGCATCGATTTCACTGACACCAATGCTGGCGAGGAACGGCAGCACGACGCGCTCGGCGCTGGAGCTACCGCCGGTGTACGCAGGTCCGGTGTCATACAGCAACGTATGATGGCGCGTGCGGACCACAGCGGCGAGGCCCTGGCCAACGTCAAGCGTGTAAAGATCGACACAGCCGACAGGCGGCCGCGGTGGTAAGTAAATCAGCACGGCGACAAAGGCCAGCCACGCAAGATGGCGCCCGGGAAATCCCTGTGGCAACAAGACCCACAGAGGGGGCAACAACAGACAGACGATTGCAATGCCGCGCGACTGTGCCAGTTTCACCGAAGCCGCGGGAAGCGCTGCCAGCGTGTCGATCACAACATGAACAAATCTGAGGCTGTGCCACGCGAGCCACAACAGGCCGTCGCCGAGTGCCGCCAGCGGCCCGCCCAGGGTGAGGCCACCCAGTGCTGCGGGGACAGTGACCACGCTAAAAAGCGGCAATGCGATCAGGTTGGCAAGCGGCGCGAGCCATGCCGTCCGTGAGAAAGTCAGCGCCGTAAAGGGCAACATGCCAAGCAACAAAAACGCCTGCAACCTGGTCAGCTCGCGCAGCGCGGCAGCACTCGCCCACATTACACCGGGACGACGGTGGGCGACGCTAAGTCGACTCGCCTGCAAGAGTATCGCGACCGCCCCAAACGACAGCAGGAAACCGGGCGAAAGGATGGCCAGCGGGTCCACTATCAGCACGCACAGTGCAGTCATGGCCAACACTTCGTTGGGCCGCTTGGGGCGGCGCGCCAACAGGTAGCCGGTCGCACAGGTGGTCATTAGCAATGCGCGCTGCGCTGGAACTGCAAGTCCGGACAGCGCTGCATAAAGCGCGGCGACGGCAATCGCGGCCAGCAATGCGCGGTCGCGAATATTGCCGAACGGGAACAGCAGTCCGCCGACGGCCCACAACAATAGCGTCGCACCGGCCGCGGCCAGCCCGACGTGCAGGCCGGAGATCGCCATCAGGTGCGAGGTACCGGTACTCGCGTAGCGCTCCCAGGCACTGCTTGAAATGTCCTGCCGTGTACCGAGTGCAATCGCGAGCAGAGCAGCCCGAGCGTCACCCGCAGGCAGTAACGCGGTAATGCGCAACGCAGCCCGTTGGCGCGCGAGTTGCAGTCGGGTCGGCCCCCTGCCCTCGACCCGCTGTGCCGCCAGGACATAGCCCGTCGCGCCAATGCGCTCGCGGTGCAACCAACCCTCATAGTCAAAACCGCCAGGGTTACGCGTCCCTCGCGGTCGGCGTACACGGGCTGCAAACTGCCAATACTCACCCAGGCGAGGCGTCGCGCCGGCCCGGTACCAGCTCAGCCGCAGCCGCGCGGGCAACCTGGGGTCTTTCGTTGCCACCAATAGGCTAATTTTTTGGTCACTTGCTTTCGGAAAATCAATGACTTGTGCGACAAACTCAATCTTGGTTCTATGCAAAGATGGCGCCAGGCGCTGATCAAGCGCGCTGCCGGCGGCAACGGCAAATCCGATAAACCCGGCAAGGCCGGCTGCAACGATACGGGTCGATCGCCTGCAGCAAGCTAGACAGGCGGTGGCACCGAGGACCGCGAGCAGTCCCCGATCGGGCAGAACTGGCAGCACGCTGCATAAAGTAGCGCCGAGCACGGCCGATAAGCTATTTGGCAGCATGGTCCGCAATCCCTGCGGTTTATCGATATGATGCCGGCCAAAGCGCGACACTGGGCTCTATCACATCGAAACAAATGCGGCATGCCAAGACGATTTTTTAGAAAATTTGCACTGAAACGCCATCATTTTGTCGGGCGTTGGTACCTCGCACCTTTCAATCACTTGTTGCACGACCAACGGCTGTGGGGGGTACGCCGGCGCACGATCGTGCCGGCTTTTGCGCTGGGCCTGTTTGTCTCGTTTATGCCGGTACCCGGCCATGTACTCATCGCAGCGCTATTAGCGCTCGTGCTGCGCGTGCACATTCCGGTAGCGGCTTTAACGACTTTTGTGAGTAACCCGCTGACGATTGGGCCAATGTTCTACCTCGCCTACCGCGTTGGACGCTTTCTTCTGGGCTTTCCGGAGCGTCCGTTTGCCATTGAGCTATCTTTCGCCTGGTTAACCGACAGCTTTGCAAATATCTGGGCGCCGTTAACACTGGGTGCATTCATTTGTGGCAGCCTGGCCGCGCTTGCAGGCTTTATTGCGCTGGATGCGCTATGGCGGGCGTCGATCGCGGATTATCTCGAAAAGAGGCGACGGCGCAAGGAACGTCGCGCCGGCGACAACACGAGTCGCTAGGCGGGATTAAGACGCCCGTGCTCGAGAGTAAAAATGCGGTCCATACGTGAGGCGATGTCATGATCGTGCGTGACGATAATCAGGCTGGTCGCCAACTCCCGATTTAATTCCAGCATCAGATTCAACACCTGCTCACCATTGCCCGCATCAAGATTGCCGGTCGGCTCATCTGCCAGAACTAACTTCGGCTCTGTTATCAATGCTCGGGCCACCGCAGCGCGCTGACGTTCACCGCCAGACATCTCTCCCGGCTTGTGGCTGAGTCGTTCGCCCAGCCCAACCCTTGCGAGCAACGCGCCAGCACGCGTTATGGCCTCGTCCCGCGCTATGCGTCGAATCATCAACGGCATAGCCACGTTCTCGGCCGCCGTGAATTCCGGCAACAGGTGATGAAACTGATAGACGAAGCCCAAATACTTGTTGCGCAGCAAACCTTTCTCACGTTCATTCGCATGCGCCATCATTTGTCCACCGACGCTGACATCGCCGCTTGTCGGTTCGTCGAGACCGCCCATGATCTGCAGCAAGGTCGTTTTACCGGACCCTGATGACCCGATGATCGCCAGGCGTTCGCCTGCCTTAACCTCGAGATTGACGCCGGACAACACCTCCAGCATCGCGTTACCTTCACGATAGCGGCGCACGACTTCGCGACAAATCAGCACGTCGTCAGTCATGACGCAGCGCCTCTGCGGGCGACGTCCTGGCACCCCGCCATGCCGGATATACGGTTGAAAACAGCGCCAGCGCCAGCGCGATGCCGCATACCCTGGCGACATCCGGCCAACGCAGGTCGGCTGGTAAGTCGCTGATGAAGTAGACATCCGCAGCGAGAAATTTGATGCCAAAAGTTGCTTCAAAGAAACCCACAAGATTCTCCAGATTGATTGTCAGCAAAACCCCCAGGACCAGCCCGGCCGCGGTGCCGACAACACCGATCACCGTGCCCTGAGTCATGAAGATGCGCATTATCGACGACGGCGCAGCACCGACGGTACGCAGGATAGCGATATCGGACTGCTTGTCTTTGACGACCATCACCAGGGTCGAAACGATGTTGAACGCTGCGACAGCGACTACCATCAGCAAAATAACAAACAAGATGGATTTCGTAATCTGGATTGAACGAAAAAAATTGACGTGACGTCTCGTCCAGTCACTGACCAGCACGCCGCCGCCGCCCGCGACCGCGACATCGCGAACGATCTCTGGCGCCCGAAACACGTCGTTGACGGCAAGCCGCAGTCCGCTTACATCATTCCCTTTGCGAAACAGGCGGCGCGCATCCTCAAGATTAATAAATCCCAGGCGACGATCAAACTCGTACATGCCAACGCGATAAATGCTGCTCACAGTAAAACGTTTACTGCGCGGAATCACACCGAGTGGCGTGACCCGGCCTTCCGCCAACGTAACCGTGACCTTGTCCCCAAGCGAGACGCCGAGCTCGCGCGCAAGTTCGACGCCGATAGCAATGCGGAAAGCACCCGGCTCAAGCGAGCCGATGTCGCCATTCGTTGTCACCTTGTCTATGCCTGATACCTGCCGCTCCAGCGACGGATCAATTCCTCGCAAAGCCGCCCCGCTTAAAGATCGGCCCGCGATCAGTAGCGCCTGGCCGTCGATATACGGGGCACTGGCCACGACGCGCGGATCTTCTGCCGCGACGGCCGCCAGCCCAGGCCAGTCGGCTAAACGTTGATTGGCTCCCTCAATACTTGCATGTCCCGTCATCGCCAGCAGCCGGTCCTGCAATTCGCGTTCAAAGCCGTTTACAACCGACAGCACGATGATCAGTACCGCGACCGCAATGGCGATGCCGAGCATTGATATCAGCGAAATCAGCGAAACAAAGTGGTTGCTGGAACGCGAGCGCACATAGCGATTGCCTATCCAGGTCTCGTACATGCTGCTGCCCTGTCTACTCGTACCGCAGCGCGGCGGCCGGCTCAACGTGTGCCGCACGTCGTGCAGGATATAAAGTCGCGAACGACGTCAACACGAAAGCCGCAACGCCGATAGTAATTACATCGGCGATCTCAAGAATCGAAGGTATTTGCGATACGTAGTAGACATCACCGGGCATGATCTGAAATCCAAAGAGGCGTTCGATCGCCGGCACCAGCGTCGGCACATTGATCGCAATGACCACGCCGGCAAGCACGCCAACGATAACGCCCAGCCAGCCGATGACGGCCCCCTGAATAAAAAACACGCGCACGACGCCATTGGGGTCCATACCCAGTGTGCGCAAAATAGCAATATCGGTGGTCTTGTCGGTTACGACCATGACGAGGCTGGCCACAATGTTAAACGCGGCAACGCCAATAATTAGCGACAAGATCAACGACATCATCATTTTTTCAATTCGGATTGCCCGAAAGTAGCTGGCGTTTTCCACAGTCCAGTCGCTGGTGCGATATCGCTCTCCGAGAGTCACCTGCAACTCAGCAGCCACCTGCGGTGCCTGCATGACCTCGTCCGTCAGGAAACGCAATGCGGTAACGCCATCACCATTCCCGGACAATCGCGCTGCATCCGAAATATGCATCAAAACGAGGCTGGAATCGTGCTCAGAAACACCCGCCTCAAACACACCGCGGACGATGAACCGTTCCAGGATCGGTTCCATTTGGCCGTCGCCGGTAGCGCGCGGAATGAGCAGGACCACACCGTCGCCAATGCCAACCCCGAGGTCCCAGGCAAGCAAGCGACCGACCACGGCACTTTTTTCGCCCGCTTGCAGGACGTCCAGATCGCCGCTTAAGAAATTAATGGTGCGCCCGGCCACTTGAGCCTCGGCGGCGGGATCGATGCCGTCCACCTGGACCGGCTGCAGGTCCGTGCCGGTGCGAATCATCCCCTCCAGTTTTACAATGGGCGCTGCCGCCAGGACTCCGTCAACCTGCAGGGCAGCGTCCCGAATCGACGGCCAGTCGCGCAAAACGCCCTCGTCGGACGCTACAAAGCCGTGCGCGGTCATGCTGAGAAGGCGCGAACGCAGCTCGCCCTCAAATCCGTTCATGACGGACAGGATGACGATAAGCGCGGCAACCCCGAGCGCGATACCGAGCAGAGATATTAGAGTAATGAATGAAACGAAACGCGTGCGGCGTTTGGCCCGCAGATAGCGCAAACCCACAAACAGTTCTACGGCCTGGATCATCGGCCGCATTAAACCACATCACCCGCGCGGCGTATGCCGCCGATCCCGCTGGGCGCGCGGGATAAACTGTGAACCAGGTCTGCGTGTCCCCGGCGGCCGACGTGTAAAAAACCTTCTAAGTGCATGTTTTGTACCGGCCTGCCCGGTGCTATAGTCGCGCTGTGGCCTATTGGAGAGTAGTAATGAGAAACGTCCGTGCCCTCGTAGTAATCGCGCTCGCCAGCGGCATGCTGGGCGTCGCGCAGGCGGATACGCTGCAAATGGGCGGTGCGGACAAGTCTGCCCGCTTTAATGAAGCAGGCAAGCCAAGCCGCGGCATGAGCCAGGCCCGGGTCGAAGCAGAGTACGGCGTGCCCAGCACGCGCCGCGGACCAGTCGGCGATCCGCCGATCTCGCGATGGGACTACCCGGGTTTTGCCGTCTTTTTCGAGTACGACAAGGTCATCCACGCGGTTTCGAAGTAGGTCAGTAAGTCCCGAGCCTGCGCCCGCCGCAGGATCCTGCCAGAAGCTCTCTTTCGCCCACGACTGCAGTCCGTGATTTCTGCTGCGCGGGATCGGGCTGTGAGATAATCGCGGCCCCTCGCCTCCAGCCCCATTGTATTTGTGCCCAGTCCTAACCTGCTTATTCCCGCCAGTCAGCTCGACACCGTAAAAAGCATCGGCCGCCTCTCAGGCGCCAGTGCCGCTCTCGCCGCGGTCGAAATCGCTCGCGGGCTGTCGCGACCGCTTACGGTGTTGGCAGCCGATGCCAGGGAGGCAGACCGCCTGGAGGCGGAAATTCGCTGGTTTGCAGGCGAGCTGCCGGTGGTACATTTCGTCGAATGGGAAACCCTGCCCTGGGACACTTTTTCACCGCACCAGGACATCGTATCTCAGCGACTCGAAGTGCTCGCTCACCTGCCGCGGAAGAAACAGGGCATCTTGATCGTATCCGCTGCTGTGCTGTTGCAGCGCCTGCCGCCGGTCGGCTACGTCAGCGCACGAACGCTGCAAATGCGCGTCGGTGACAAACTCGATCGCGATTCGTTTTTAAGCTCCTTAACAGAGTCCGGTTACCTGCGCGTCCCGCAGGTTGAGGAGCATGGCGAATTCGCCGTACGCGGAGCATTGCTTGACGTCTTTCCAATGGGCGCAGCGCATCCCTTGCGCATCGATTTTTTTGATGACGAAATAGATTCTCTGCGGAACTTTGACCCGGAGACGCAACTTTCCGGGGACAAGCAGACCGAGATCAATATTTTGCCGGCACGAGAAGTGCCGCTGGATGCTGATGCTGTCAAAGATTTTCGTCTTCGCTATCGCGAGCGCTTCGAGGGCCAGCCGTCACAATCGCGCGTTTACCGGGACGTTTCAGACGGAATCGCTCACGGCGGTGTCGAATATTATCTGCCGCTGTTCTTCGAGACGACCGTCACCCTGACAGATTATCTCCCGGCTGATACCACGGTTTTCGCTGCTGTTGAGCTGGAAGGCGCCCTGCAACAGGCGTGGGACGATATCAACGAGCGCTACGAAATGTGTCGCCTGGATCCGGAACGGCCGGTGCTGTCGCCTGATGAGACGTTCGTAGCGCCCGCAGAAGTGCAGCAGGCCCTCGGCAAGTTTCGCCGTATCAACGCCAGCAGCACGTCCTTGCCGGACGCCGACGACACACTGAACGTCGACACGAAGATGCCGCCCGCCGTAAAGATTGAGGCTCGCTACGAAGATGCCGCGCGCACGCTGATGGACTTTCTCGCCCGTCACGAGGGCCGGGTCTTGTTCACCGCGGATTCTGCCGGCCGGCGCGAAAGCATTTCGGATTTCCTGCGGGGGCGCGATCTCGATGCAGTGCGCTTTGCGGATTGGGCCGGTTTTGCGGACAGCGACGCACGCCTCGGCGTGGCGGTCTCGCCGCTAGACGACGGCGTGCTCCTGCCGTCGGCCGGTATCGCACTGATCAGTGAGCAACAGCTATTCGGTGATCGCATACGCCAGAAAAATCGCCGCCGCCGTGCAGAACGCGATCCCGAGACCATCATCAAGCAGTTGAACGACCTCGTGGCCGGTGCGCCAGTTGTGCATGCCGAACACGGTGTCGGTCGGTACCTCGGACTTTTGACGCTGGAAGCAGGCGGCACGGTTGGCGAGTTCCTGCACCTCGAATACGCTGGCGGTGACAAGCTGTACGTGCCTGTCCAGTCACTCGATCTGATTTCGCGCTACACGGGTGCGTCACCGGAAAACGCGCCACTACATCGCCTGGGCAGCGACCAATGGGCGAAAGCAAAAAGGCGTGCTGTTGCAAAAATTCGAGATGTTGCCGCCGAGCTGCTCGACGTCTACGCGCGGCGGGCGGCACGTGCCGGCCATGCCTTCAAATGGCCGGAGAACGATTACCGCGCATTCGAGAACGGCTTTCCCTTCGAGCCAACTGACGATCAACAGCAAACGATAGAGGACGTGCTTGCCGATATGGCGTCGGCCCAGCCGATGGACCGGGTCGTCTGTGGCGACGTCGGCTTCGGCAAGACGGAGGTTGCATTGCGCGCGGCGTTTGCTGCCGTAAACGGCGGAAAGCAGGTTGCACTGCTGGTTCCCACCACGCTTTTGGCGCAACAACACGGCCAGACTTTTCGCGACCGGTTTGCCGACTGGCCCGTGCGCATCGAAATTCTGTCGCGCTTTCGCTCGGCCAAAGAAATGCAGTCCGTTGTAAAGGCGATGCGGGATGGCCGGGTCGACATCGTGATCGGCACGCATCGCTTGTTGCAACACACCAAGGATTTCAAGGATGTCGGACTCATTATTATTGACGAAGAACATCGCTTCGGCGTCCGTCACAAAGAACGTATGAAAGCGTTGCGCAGTGAAGTGGACGTCCTGACGCTTACCGCGACGCCGATTCCACGCACGTTGAACATGGCCCTTGGCGGATTGCGCGAACTGTCACTGATCACGACGCCACCCGTTGACCGCCTGGCGGTAAAAACCTTTGTCGCCGAGTGGAATGATGTTGTTATTCGCGAAGCCTGCCTGCGCGAGATCAAGCGTGGCGGCCAGGTCTTTTTTATTCATAATAAAGTGGAGGATATCGCCCGCATTGGCGAACGCCTCACCAAACTCGTTCCCGAGGCGAAGATTCGTGTTGGACACGGTCAGATGCCCGAACGTGAACTCGAACAAGTGATGCTCGATTTTTATCACCGCCGCTTCAACCTGTTGTTGTGCACAACTATTGTGGAATCAGGGATCGATGTGCCGACGGCAAATACGATCATCATCAATCGCGCCGATCGATTTGGACTCGCGCAGCTGCACCAGCTGCGCGGCCGTGTTGGCCGGTCCCATCATAAAGCTTACGCCTATCTGATTGCGCCGCCGAAACGCGCGATGACGGCCGACGCAGTGAAACGGCTTGACGCAATCGATTCGCTGGAAGATCTGGGAGCCGGCTTCACGTTAGCCACCCACGATCTTGAGATACGTGGCGCAGGAGAGCTGCTCGGCGATACGCAAAGCGGCCAGATTCAGGAAATCGGGTTTTCGCTGTACACCGAACTTCTGACACGCGCCGTTGCGGCGCTGCGTGCAGGAAAGGTCGCCGATCTCGACACACCGCTGAATGCCGGCCCTGAGGTCAATCTGCATGTGCCGGCCCTGCTGCCTGATGACTACGTACCCGATGTACACCTGCGCCTTATTCTCTACAAGCGAATCAGTGGAGCGCGCAGCGATGCGGAGCTTCGCGAACTGCAGGTTGAACTGATTGATCGATTCGGCCTGTTGCCCGAGCAGGCAAAAAACCTGCTCCGTATTGCAGGACTGAGAGTTCAGGCAGCTGCGCTCGGCATTGAGAAAATCGATGCGGGCCCAGCCGGCGGCTATTTGCAGTTCGGCAAGCAGGCAAGCGTCGACCCGGTGCAGCTCGTGCAACTCGTACAGGGCAAAAATCAAGACTATCGTATGCGAGGCGCAGATCGGCTACAGTTTCGCCTGCCAATGCAGGACATAGAGGCCCGCTACCAGGGTGTCGATAAATTACTGTCCGAGCTGAGGCCGGCAAGCAACGTCGCACAGGCGGCATCTGCCTAGGAAATCATCGTGAATCAAGGCAACACCGTTATGCGATCACCGACCAAGCTAAAAATTTCGAAAACCCTGACCGTTCTGTGCGCAGTTCTGGCATTTCCCGTAATGGCGCAGGACTCTGTGGTCGAGCCGGAAGATGCCGCGGCGCGCCGCTACGCCGTCGAAATTATCTTGTTCCGCTATGGCCCCGGCGTGCCCACGGGAAACGAGCGCTTCCTCCCCGACCCGCCGCCTGACCTGATTGATGAGGAATTCGGATCCGACCTCGCGCAGGGCGCGATCCCTGAATTCGGCGATTCACGATCGCAAACCGCGGCGGTTGCCGACCGACAAAGCGAGCTTGATGAGATCGCGCTGCCGGCTATCGACGTCGAAATGCAACTGACACCGCGTGACGATTTACAATTGCAGAAAGTCTACGACAAGCTCGAGCTCCTCGATGCTTACGAGCCGGTGTTCTGGTCCGGCTGGACGCAGACGGCAATCGCTCCAGCACGATCCCCTGAAATTCCCTTGCGCCGGCTGGGCAACGCACCCGCCGAATTTGACGGCACGCTAAAGCTGTACCTGAGTCGTTTTCTGCACCTGGTCGTAAACGTGGCGTTGACCGAGCGCGGCACAGTGCCCGCTGACTACCGTGGCCCTGCGGAGCTTCCCGCGTCGCCCGTGAAGCTCAGGATTGACGAAGATCGCATCATGAAAAACGGGGATATTCGCTACTACGATCATCCAAAATTCGGCTTGCTTGCCAAGGTCACGCTAGTAGAGGAAGCCGGGGATACGGAGGAGCTCGTTGACGACGTGTTGCTTCCTGCTGCGCGGTAGAGGTCCGACTCCCCGCTCAACGCCTGCCGCTTGACGCAATACTCGCCGTGCTCGTCGCTGCCGGCAAATGATGAATTGCTGGAAAATCCCGGGCTTTATGAGCGGCGTGGCGCTCCGTGGGTTTTTGGCTACGCCGGGTTCGGGTTAACAGGCTCGTCAAAAAAATGTTTCAGAACACGCATAGCCTGGAGCTTCGCCGTCATCGTATTCTCCGCGATGTCCGCATGAATCGAACTGTCACTTCGGCCCGCGGCGTAATTTACGATGAGGCATAGCGGGGCCAACGCGATGCCCAGTTCACGCGCAACAGAGGCCTCTGGCATCAGCGTCATGCCAAGGTAATCCACGCCGGCACGTTCATAGCGATCAACCTCGGCCGCAGTCTCGAGGCGCGGACCCTGTGTGACGCCATACACGCCGCCATCGTGACACTCAGCATCCGCGGCCCGCGACGCTGCCATCAGCGAGTCGCGCAGGGCCGGCGCGAAGGGTTCTGTAAAATCGATGTGGTCAAGCTCTGCCGTTGGTGAGTCGTAGATAGTGTGCGCCCTGCCCCAGGTGAAATCGATTAGCTGCGCCGGTACCGCAAGTTGCCCCGGCCGCGCCTGTTCGCGTATGACGCCCACGGTGTTCAAGGCAATCACGTCACTGACCTTCAACAATTTCAGAGCGGCAAGGTTTGCCCGGTAATTAATGGCATGCGGCGCAATGCTGTGGTCATCGCCGTGACGCAGGAGCACGTAAACGGAGTGATCGTCGTACCGCAACTGTCTTATCGTCGATGATGGACGCCCGAAACGCGTTGAAATATCCAGCCCGGGCGCATCTTCGCCAAAGGAGGCAAAACCGCTGCCGGCGATAATTGCGAATTGCGGCACTCTGTCCGTCATCACACGCTCCTTTAATCAGGCATTCAAAGTCAGCTCCGGGCGATCGTGCCAATCGTCCAGCTGCTGCCGTGCCGCCTGCCAGTCGTCGCTGGCCTGCAGCGTCTCCCGCAGCGGCGCACCGACACCGTGCAATCGGGCAAGCCGCACCAGCGACAAGGGATTAGAGTAGTCAGCGAGCCGCGCAACCGCGGCGCGAGCCGCTGGTCGATCGTTGCAGATCAATACCATATCGCAGCCGGCCACCAGCGCGAGATGAGCGCGCTGGCTCATCGTGCCGTATTGCGCGGTCGCCTTCATACTGAGATCGTCGGAGAAGACGGCGCCATCGAAGCCCACCTGTTTGCGCAGCTGGTCCTTGATCCAGTATGGCGAGAACCCTGCAGGCAGCGCATCCATTTCCGAATACACAATATGCGACGTCATGACGCCCGCCAACACCCGGTGTTGCGTCAGTTTTTCGTACGGTTGCATGTCATCTAGCAATACGCTGTAGGGTCGCCGATCAACCGGCAGCTTGTCATGTGAATCGGCGACCACGGCGCCGTGCCCGGGAAAATGTTTGGCAACCGCCGCCATTCCTGCATCGCGCATGCCGCGAATCAGCGCGAGCGCGAGCTTGCTAACCACCTGCGGCTTGCGATGAAAACTTCGGTCACCGATGACCTCGCTTACGCCCCAGTCCAGATCCACGCACGGCGCGAACGACAAATCGATGCCCATCGAACGCAATTCCGCGCCGATTAGCCAGCCGCAAGTCCGCGACATGGTTACGGCCTCGTCCGGATCGCTGTCAAAGTGGCGGCCAAGACTACGCATTGTCGGAATTGCCGTGAACCCGTCGCGGAAACGCTGTACCCGCCCGCCTTCATAGTCCGCGGCAATCAACAACGGCGGGCGTCGCAGCGCGCGTATATCACTGACAAGATCGTTGAGCTGGGAAGGCGACTGATAATTTCGGCTGAACAGGATAACGCCGCCCACGGCGGGTTCGCGCAACAGTTCGCGATCAGCCGGCGTTAAGGCTGTGCCTTCGATATCCAGCATCACCGGACCCAATGCCATCGCGTGCCTCCATTAGCCGGCCCCTACCTTAGAACCTTTCGACTAATCGTCTGTATCATATTGTTTTATTTATTTTTTCTCAAACACCGCTATCGACTCAACGTGCGCCGTGTGGGGAAACATGTCGATTATTCCGGCACCACTGAGCGCGTAGCCAAGCTGTATCAGCTCGGCCGCATCGCGCGCCAGGGTCGCCGCATGGCACGACACGTACACGATACGCTCAGGATTGATGCGTTTCATCTGCTTCACGACATCGAGCGCGCCACTGCGCGCAGGATCGAGCAATACTCGCTGCCAGGGCTTCGCCAGCCACGCTTCTTTGCCCGAAATCTCAGAAAGATCCGCCGTTACGAAGTGCGCATTCTTGATGCCGTTACGTGCCGCGTTTGCGGCCGCGCGCTGCACCTGGCGGGCTTCGCCCTCGATACCCAAAACCTCCGCAGCGTTGCGGGCAAGCGGTAATGAAAAATTGCCAATTCCACAAAACAAGTCGAGAACACGATCATTGGCACCGGGTGCCAACAGCTCGATTGCCCGCGCAACCATACGCCGATTTATCTCAGCGTTAACCTGCACGAAATCGGTGGCATCGAATTGCAGCGCTATGCCAAACTCCGGCAGCCGGTAAGACAGTGCGTCTGGCTTCGCGGGGTACAGGTCTTCGATCGAATCCAGTCCGCCGGTTTGCAATGCGATAGAAACGTTCTGCGATTTGGCAAATTCTGCCAGGTGCGCCCGGTCTTCTGCAGTTGGTGGGTCAAGCACCCGCAATACCAGCCGGGTCTGGACGTCGCCCACGGCGACTTCAATCTGTGGCAAACGGGCCCTGATCGACAGCGTGCCGATAATTTCGCTGAGAGCGGTAAGCATCGCGTCAACAGGGCGGGCAAGTATTTCACAGCGTTGCATATCGGCCACGTAGGGCGCATGCCGCTCACGAAAACCCACCAGGACACGGCCTTTGCCAGCCACGTCTTTCACCGCAAGTCGGGCGCGGCGCCGGTAGTTCCAGCCGCCATTCTCACCGTCGTCATATAGCGGCGCAAACCATTGCCCCGGCGTTACACCGCCGATTCTTTGCAGGGCATTTTGCAATGCCTCGAATTTGATGTTGCGCTGCGTCTCCTGGGACTGGTGCTGCAATGAGCAACCACCGCAGGTACCGAAAACGGCACAACGTGGCGCAACCCGCTCGGCTGAAGGCTCAATGACTTCGAGTAGCTCTGCTTCATCGAAGTTGCGTCGACGCTTGCGCCGTTGAAAGCGCACCGTTTCTCCCGCTAACGCGCCGGCAACAAAGACTTTTTTACCCTCGACAGCAGCGATACCGCGACCATCGTGGGTCGCAGCAGTAATCAAGGCCGTCTCCGGCCCGGTTTTTTTTCTCGCCACGGCAGGCGTCGTCAGGCCGCCGACCAGGCGGCAGCGAATTCGTCAAGATGCGCTTGCTTGGCATCTTCCAGAGTTTTCCGGACCAACGAAAACTCGCGTTCCAGTCCGCTGGCGTCGAGGTTACCCCGCATGAACTCAAAGCGAAGATAGACTAGATAGGTATTTAGGACGTCCGTCTCGCAATAATTGCGAATCTCTGCAACTCCGCCCTCGAGCCAGGTATCCCACACTTTGTCGCCACTCATCCCGAGCTTTCCCGGAAACCCAAGCAGCACCGCCATTTGATCCAGACTCACGCGTCCACGCGGTTGAAATGCCGCCAGCACATCCATGAGATCGAGATGGCGCCAGTGAAAGCGGCTTAGGTAATTGTTGTAACGAAAGTCGCGATCGTTGTCGCCGGTTTCCCAATAGCGCAGCGCCTGTACACCGTGCCGCATTGCCCGATAGTGCAGGACCGGCAGATCAAAGCCTGAGCCATTCCAGGTTACAAGAGTGGGTGAATAACGCTCTATTCCGTCATAAAAGCGCTGCACCAGTTCGGCTTCATCTGCATCTTGCTCGCCGAGACTCCAGATGCGAAAGGTATCGGCAGTCCGCAGCGCTACTGAGATAGCGACAACGCGATGTTGATGCAACGGCAAAAAGTCACTGCCGGTTTCCTGCTGCCGCTTGAAGCGCATTGCGTTTCCAACATCCTCGTCTGACAGCCCGTCAAGATTAAACATGCGGCGGCCAAACTCAACGTCCGGTATTGTCTCTATGTCGAAAGCGAAGCAATGCATTTTAGTAGCTCACTAAAGATCAGGCGTTCATTACGACTGCGAATGCCAGAATCAGTCCGGCATCGTCTGTCAGACTGACGTGGCCGTCGCCGATTCCGAGCTCATTACAAACTGCGCGGCCACGGTCAGACCAGGTAACGACTGGCCTGCCGCGTGGGTCGTTCAAAATGCCAACGTCCCGAATCCAAACGCCGTTGGCGAATCCTGTGCCCATGGCCTTGACCGTCGCTTCTTTACCTGCAAAACGCATGGCCAGGAAGCGAGTCTTCTGCTTGGTCTTCTCAAACAGTGTCCGTTCGTCATCCGTCAGCAGGCGCTCCACAAAATGCTCGCCAAAGCGATCATAGGTTTCCTGGACACGCGACAGCTCAACGAGATCGGTGCCAACGCCAAAAATCATGCTGATGCTGCCTGCGACTGGCGAGCTTCGTTCATTAGCACCTTCATTCTTCGCACGGCCGACGCGAGGCCTTCAAATACAGCTTGTGCAATGATCGCATGGCCAATGTTGAGCTCCCTTATATGCGGAATTGCGGCGATTGGCGCGACGTTCTGATAGTGCAAGCCGTGCCCGGCGTGCACCAGCAAACCGAGCTCCGCGCCAACGCCTGCCGCGTTTGAAATACGCTCGAGTTCCTGCCGCTGCAAGGAACCCTCAACATCGGCATACGCGCCGGTGTGGAGTTCAACAACGGGCGCCCCTGCCGCAACAGACGCCTCGAGCTGTTCGTTATCCGGATCAACAAACAACGACACGCGAATTTGCTGCGCCGCGAGTTGTTTGCAGGCAGCCTGCACCCGCTCAAACTGCCGAGCGACGTCAAGTCCACCTTCAGTCGTCAACTCCTCGCGCTTCTCGGGGACAAGACAAACGTCGCTGGGTTTGAGAGCACAGGCGATCTCCAGCATCTCGTCGGTAACGGCCATCTCCAGATTCATGCGGGTACGCATGCGCGCGAGCAAAGACGGCAGGTCCGCGTCCTGGATATGTCGCCGATCCTCTCGCAAATGCAGGGTAATACTGTCGGCGCCCGCATCCTCGGCCAGCAACGCAGCCTCAACCGGCGACGGATAACTCGTGCCGCGCGCTTGCCGTAGCGTCGCAACGTGATCGACGTTGACGCCGAGATGCAGTGGCAGGTTGTCAGTCAACGTTCAAGTCCTCGTGTCCGCTACCACTGGCTGTCGGCGCCACCTGCGGTCGCCTCCGTAACTCTTGCAATACCTTGCGACTCATCAGTTCCTTGCCGTCCAGATGATAAGCGATGACACCCCGCAATAACCGGGATGCTGCACGCAACTTGTCCCGATCGGCAAAACACCCGTCGCGAATCGCAATCAGTTCCTCGCCGGAGAATACCATCGGACCTGCTTGCCGATCGACTGGCATTGCCCCCAGCGCAACGCGATATTCGTAGTGCTGCTTGGCAAGCAGCTCGTGGTGCTGAGCGACGTCCCGGTCAAGGTTCAGGCCGTATCCCAGAAATCCCAATAACTCAATTTCAAATTGACGCAACAATAGTGCCGGTTCTTTATTGCCCGCCAGTTTCCCGACGGTGCGCGCGTACAAGGCGAACACCTCCGGCTGCGGGTCAAATCGGTGCAACAACTTTAACAAAAGCTCATTGGCGTAATAGCCCGACAACAATGCGTCTCCGCTAAGCGCCACAGGTGCGCCGTCCATCTCGGCACCGGTCAGCGTGCCAAGGTCGCCACGCGCAACCCAGGACATCGAGAGCGGCATGAACGGCCGCAGCAGGCCGTTCAGGCGCGACTTTGCGGAGCGCGCGCCACGCGCGACCAGCGACAGCCGACCGTGGTCGCGACTGAGAATATCGAGGATTCGGCTGCTATCCCGAAATGGACGGTGGTGTAGCAACCATGCCGGTTCCTGCTGGATACGCATCGTCATACCGTCGGGCTGCTAGCCATGCTCAAGGAAGATCATAGCCAAGCTGCGCCAGGTCCTTGTCACTATCCGCCCAATTGTCGCGAACCTTGACCCATAGCTCGAGATGTACCGGTGTCCGTAACTCGCGTTTAAGCTCCAGCCTGGCCTGGCGCCCGATTTTCTTCAGCAGGCTGCCACCCTTGCCAACCACGATGCCCTTTTGGCTATCGCGCTCAACCCAGATGACGGCGTGTAAGCTGACGCCCTCGGGTTCCCGGTCGAATCGTTCGATTTGCACAGTAAGCCCGTACGGCAGCTCCTGGCGTAACTCATAGGTGAGTTTTTCACGAATCAATTCTGCAGCTCTGAATGATTCCGTACGATCACTGATCATATCTTCCGGAAACAGCGGCGGCGACTCCGGTAAATAACGGGGTAGCAAGTCAAGCAGCACATCCAGATTCTCGCGTGACTTCGCTGACAGCGGCACGATTTCTGAGAAATTGTGCCGCTCGTTCATCGCCGCCAGCGCCGCGAGCAGGCGTTCTTTTGGCCGGACAAGATCAATCTTGTTCAAGACCCCGATAATCGGCTTCCTGCTCAGCTTCACGCGCTTGAGAACCGCCTCGTCCTCGCTCGTAAAGCGTTCCGCATCACAAACCATAATAATGGCGTCGGCATCTTCCAGGGCGTTGACTGCGGTGCGGTTCATCATTCGATTCATCGCTCTCGGCGCATCTTTGTGCAGGCCTGGCGTATCAACAAATACGATCTGACTCGAACTCGTCGTCTGCACGGCAAGAATTCGGTGTCTCGTCGTCTGCGGTTTCGGGCTGACGATGCTGATCTTGCGTCGCAATATCGCATTAATCAGTGTTGACTTGCCGACGTT
>JABDKF010000017.1 GCA_013003155.1 Woeseia sp.
CGGCGCGCAAAGAGAACTTACATCAATGCAACAGGTGCAACATAGATTTCAGCGGTCTTCTTTTCAGAGTGCTGTGGGTCATCGGCACGGCGGGCAGTATGGTCGCGCACGCGGAGACCTGTTCGACAGAGCTTCCAGAACAAGTGACCTGGGTTGTGCCAAATACGCCGGGTAGCACCTATGACATCTACAGCCGTATTCTGACGGCCCACCTGTCACAATATCTGAACACCGATTTTATTGTCGAAAACAGGTCTGGCGGCGGAGGTCTCGCCGGTGCGCGCCGGATTGCCGGCGCAAAAGCTGACGTTACGACAATAGGTATCGTCAATGGCGCGATGCTCATGGCCAGTCAAGTGCTACCTGAGCTAGCCAACAGGCCAAATCTTGAATCTTATGCCGTGATCGGCCGGGCTAACCGAGTGAAACACGTGTGGGTGGTGAAAAAAGACAGCGCGCTGGCAGATTTTCACGCCTTAAAGACACACGGCAAACATACTCCGATCGTCGTGGCTACCCGCGACGTGTCTTCGACCAGTTTCTACAGTTTGACCATAGGAGCTGCGCTTTTACAATTGCCTATCGAAGTCGTTGCAGGATACGGCAGCAATCGCGACGCACGGCTTGCGATTCTTCGCGGCGAGGTCGACCTGGCATCAGTCAACTTCGATACGGCACTCAAGATGATGGAAAGCAGTGACTTGGAAATAGTGTTGCAAATCGCGGATCGCCCTATAGCCGCGCATCCCGCGCTGGCGAACGTGCCGTATCTTGGCGAAACCGTCAACGTCCGACCGACAGATGCAGCCGCGCTTGCCAGCTTTCTCGGTGCAGGCATGCTTGTCGTCGCTCCACATAGCCTAACAGCAACTAAACTCAACTGTCTAAGAGCTGCGCTTGAACGGGTCGTATTGACGGATGGGTTCAAGACCGAGCTCAAGCAACTGGGTTGGTCTCTTGATTTTGCATCTCACGAAGAGGTTGCACGGGATTGGCGTAAGGTGTTGCCGCAAAGCGAGAAATTTCGGGAATTTGTTTTACCCCACTTACAGCAAATTCAAGGTACCTCACCTTGACCTTCAATGATCTTTTCGCGGCAGCACTCGCTGCGGCGCAAATTCTTTTTAGTTGGCCGAATATTGTCTATCCGTTAGTTGGCATGATTCTATCAATGACCTTCTCGCTATTCCCCGGCTTAACGGGGGCGACGCTGATGGCTCTTGCAATTCCGCTAACCGTACAATGGGAGCCCATTCCCGTCATGCTTCTGTTTGGCGCCTTTCTCGGCGGGTCTACGTTCATAGGATCTATTACGGCCATCCTGTTCAACATTCCAGGTCGTCCATCTAACGCTGCCGCCGCCCTGGACGGATATCCGATGGCTCAAAAAGGCGAGGCCCGAACCGCAATCGGGTGCTCTGCTGCCGCATCGGCGTTGGGTTCAACGGTCGGTTTACTTGTACTGATCATACTCCTGCCCTGGGTTTACGATGTGATTGTTTTGTTTGGCCCCGCAGAGCTCCTCATGCTGATCATATGGGGACTAACAACCATCGTTATTCTGGCAGGCGATTCGATCTTCAAAGGCTTATCCATTGCCGGAATGGGTTTACTGCTGTCGTTTGTTGGTCTGGACCCAAGAAGTGCCGAACCAAGGTATACCTTCGGTATCGAGGCGCTGGAAAACGGCTTGGGCTTAGTGCCTGTTTTTTTGGGCGTATTCGCGTTAGCAGAGTTGTTTCACCTCATGCGTTCGAATCGCAGCACCATTTCAGGAGCAACCAGCAGCGCTCAACTCACCGGGAGCGTGCGACGAGGAATTTTTTCGGTATTCAATCACTTTCCGCTGTTTCTCAGCAGTTCCGCGATCGGCACGCTGGTCGGGATGGTGCCGGGCGTGGGCGGCACAGTAGCCAGCTTTGTCGCCTACGGTAGAGCCGCACAATCGAGCAAAGACACCGCAAAATTCGGCCACGGAGACATCCGCGGGCTTCTCGCTCCAGAGGCAGCTAACGATGCGAAGGATGGTGGCGCACTAATTCCCGCGCTTGGCTTTGGCTTGCCGGGCGGCACCGGAACTGCGATGTTTCTGGCAATGCTGGCAGTGCACGGTATTGAACCGGGCCGCGAGATGCTAACCTCGAACCTGGTGCTTGTCTTTGTGCTGATCTGGTCGCTATTTCTAACCAACTGGTTGACCTCAATCCTTGGCATAGGGCTGATAACGCCGTTAGCACGACTCACCACATTGAGAACCGACCTCCTCATCGCACCCCTCGTACTGGTAGCGACCATGGGCGCATACTTCTATCGCAACCAGGTATCCGACGTTGTGATCGCCTACTGTTTCGCGCTAGTAGGGTTCGCAATGAAACGGCTGAACTGGCCACGCATTCCACTGGTTATCGCTCTCGTATTGGGCCCACTGTTCGAACGCAACTTTCATCTTGTGATGCGTCTGGAAGAAGTCAATCGACTGGACTTCTTCACTCGGCCGATCGTGCTGATACTGCTTAGCTTGATGATTGCAGGATTTTTGCTTCCAAAAGTGCGCAGGCCGTCGGCATGAAGCGAAATAACCAAGAGGCGCTTGCCGATAAGATTTTTCTGGCTATGCTTATTGTCGGGCTGCTGATTTTCTCGGTGTCAACGACACAGCTCGGACCAACCGCCCGAGCGGTGCCTGTCTGGGTGCTTATCGCCACGGCCATTACGCTTGTTGCATCGTTAGTCGAAGGCTTTTCTGCTACAGGCAAGCACAAATATCGTTTTCAGCGTCCAGCGCTTGCCCAACAAGCGGTAAAAATATCCCGGTCACAGTCCCTTGTAATTGACGCACTGCTGTTTCTGTCCGCACCGTTGTTGATTTATGGTTTGGGCTTCGCGTTTGGCGGGACGGCATTCGTCCTTGCATACATCTGGTTGAAGCAACGAATGTCGACAGTACGAATGGGCTTACTGGGCGCCTCTACATGCGCTGTTCTAGCGGGTCTGGAGTGGCTATACCTGAACCTGCTTCGCTAGCCAAACAGTTCCCTGAAAATCGAGCTGCACATTTCTGCAGTTGCTGCGTCTTCCACAATCTGGCCGGACTCAATCAAAATGATACGCTCGCAGTAGTCGATTGTGCTCTTGCGATGCGCGATCAGAATAATTGTGTGCGTCGCCGCGAGCGCCCTGATCGCCAGCATTATCGAGCGTTCAGTGCTCTCATCCAACGCACTCGTCGCCTCATCAAAAACCAGTACGCCGGGTTCGTCGTAGAGCGCCCGTGCAAGTCCCAGGCGCTGGCATTGGCCTCCGCTGAGCCTGATTCCACGCTCACCCAGAAGCGTGTCGTAACCCTTTTCGAGATTATTCGCGATGTGATCATGTATTCCCGCGGCAGTCGCTGCATCAGTGACTCTTTTCCGATCGATATTTTCTTTTGGAACACCAAAGGCGATATTGCGCGTGACCGTATCGTCGGCTATGTAGACTTGTTGCGGCACATATCCGATTTGCCTCTGCCAGGCGCGTCGACAATCCGCCAGTGGTTTTTGATCAACTGTGATTTCGCCCTCGGTTGGATCAATCAAGCCCAAGACAAGGTCTATTAACGTTGACTTTCCAGCGCCTGTTTTGCCGACGACCGCGACCGTTTCATTGGGACGAATCGTAAAAGTCATGCTCTTCAGCGCTCGATCTGAAGCTTCCGGGTACTGATAGCTGACATCTGTAAAATGCAGTCCGTGCTCAAACACCAACCGATCTTGTAAAGTGCGTTCGATAGACGTATCAGACCCCTGCACCAGGTCTTGTTGCAAGGTCTTGTACGATTCATTTTCAAAGCGGATGCTGGTTACACTGGCATACAAGCTCTGTAGAGCTGGCAGGAGTCGATAACCCGCCATCAGGTAGAGCGCAATCAGCGGCAGATTGGTAGCACCGCCTACAGTATTTGACGTGTCCAATACGATGAACAGAATTAGTCCAACGAGCGCGACACTTTCTACAGCGAACCGCGGGATATTGCCGAATACGAGACCACGCGCCTCGGCTTTTGCGTTCATCATGGACAGTTTGCGATATTCGTCTGCGTAAGTCTGTTGATTGCCACTGAGAATCAACGCCTTCACTCCGCTAAGCGCCTCGCCGGCAAGCTGGAAGCGCATCTTCCGCAAACGCTTGCGTAGCGTGCTCAAGTCACCAAGTCGACGATTGATGAAGTAATAAATTGATAGATACAGCATGCCCAAAACCACCAGGGTTACCAGCGCTACAAATGGATTGACCAGGATAAGCAATCCAATGATTGCAACACTCGTGCAAAGTTGGGCAATGGCCGTAATCGACGGCCTCAGTACTCCATCCACCACAATACGAGTTTCTTCCGCGACATTACGCTGCAATTCCTGCGTATTTCGGGTGAGAAAGTATGGATACGGTTGCCGCAGATAGTGCATCAGCAGCTCACTTGAGAGGTTATGTTTGATTAGCGCAAGGTAGTGCGCAAAAAACCACTCCTTCAAAGCAAACAACGTATTACGTAATAAAGTGATCAGCACAACGCTGGTTCCAAGAAACACCAGCATTTGCGAGAAATCCGTAAACCCCAGAAGATTGTTTAGGCGCTCGAGGTAAGGATTCGCAAGCGCGTGTTCCGGCTGGGTTAGCATAGCAACAAACGGCGCAATGGAACCCACACCCGCGACTTCAACCAGCGCGGTGATGACCGCCAGCGCCAACAATCTTGAGATGCGGCCGGAATCCTCCGGCGACAGAGTTCGCAAACTACGAAGAAATACGGATCGCTTTTTCAATTTGGAGAAAGCGTGGCGATTTCGCTAGAGGCTTGCACTAATACCAATGCGCGCAACTCGCCCGGGTCTTGGGTAACCCAATCTATGCAGATAATTTTCATCGTTGAGATTGGCAATGGATATATACACCTTGGTGTTGTCGAAAAATCCCTTTGAAATCTTGACTTGTGCAACAGTATAGGCAGGAAGGCGTACGTGATTACCGTCTCCGTCCAAATCGTGTAATCCTCTCGAATGGATTGCATTAATTGCAACCTCAATTTGGCTTGGGAGGATAAATCTCAGGTCGCCATAAGCGCTGTGCCTGGCGCGACTACGCAGCTGCCTCGTGCCGCCACCAGGCAGATCCTCGTCGGCATCGAGGTGCGTATAGCCGAGCCGCGCGAAGACCTTATTACTAAGCCAGCCGCTGGTCGCGGCCTCAACACCCTGGAAAGTAATTCGTTCAAGGTTCATGTAAGTCGAACTACGATTCGGTCGTTCAATCAGGCCATCAACGTTGCTGCGAAAAAACGCGAAGTCACTTTGCCACCTGGTGCTATGAGCCACGCGCGCACCAAGCTCCATGTTTAGCGCAGATTGCTCGACCAGGTCAGGGTTACCGCGCCTGCTGCGGTACAGCTCCTCCATCTTCGGGAACCGCGTGCGCTCCGCGACGCTTGCATGCAAGGTGACGTTTGCTCCCACTTGATAACCCAGGGCGAACTGCGGATTCATCGCATTAAGTTTCCGGCCTGATTGCGACGCGTCAACGCGCGTATATATCAACCCGGCAACAGCCGTCGCATTCGAGCCAACAGCAATCTGATCTTCTACCGAGACTGTATACGTTTGCAGGCGAGCGCGATTCGTATTTTCAAGCGCACCCTCACCTTTGAACTGGTCTCTCACTGCCGAGGCGCTCACGACCAGCATGTGTTGGTCACCGGCGGCAAACGTTGAGTAAACTGCACCACCGTAGGAAAAATCCTCAGTAGACTCTACCTCGTCCAGTACGCTGTATTGGGCATCATCGTAGATAGCCAATGCCGCTTCGTAGCTGTTATAGAATATCCTCGCCGATATCGGCATGTCATCGAAATGATTTGAAATCCCAATCGTTTTACGTTGGGATAAGGTGAGCCGTTCATAATCGGGATCAATTGTTTCGGGCGTCAAGCCACGCTCAGCGTCCGCAAAATTGACGAACACGGCTGTATCTCCCAACGGTGTGTTTTCGTTCCGTGCCTGAAAGAAAATATTGCGGCGCTCATAGTCGCTATTGCGCCGCCGTCCCGAAGGTTGGTTTTCCGTCGGTGCGAAATCGTTGGACAGGTCAAATCCGGCAGAAGCATCATAGTTGCCCGTGATAAAGTACTGCGTGCCGCCCATGTTCCCGGCATGACCTAATGTCACATGTTGGGTATCGTTGCTCGCGGCTTCGAGCTTGAGGCTCAGTCGTTGTCCCTTGCCGTCAGTCTTCGGAATAAAATCGATCACTCCACCTATGCCATTAGCGCCATAGATGACGGACGGTGCGCCCTTCATAACCCGAACTGTCGCAACGTGATCTAACGAGATTTCGTTGAGGTCGATGTTGCCTTCGTAGGCCGACGCGATTGGAATACCGTCGTAAAGAATGAGAACGTCACGATGCCTGAAACCTCGCATCCAGGCGCGCGCATCGCCGGAAGAGCCACCGTATTGAACATTGACGCCCGGGACGTGTACCAGTGCTTCTGCTGC
This sequence comes from Woeseia sp., assembly GCA_013003155.1. Taxonomy (GTDB): domain Bacteria; phylum Pseudomonadota; class Gammaproteobacteria; order Steroidobacterales; family Woeseiaceae; genus Woeseia. The sequence continues at coordinate 6,528 of JABDKF010000017.1, forward strand.
CGTATTGCTATTCCATGCAACGATATCTTCGCTGGTGACCTGACGTTCGATTATCGGAGAAGCCGGCAACTCGCGGCCGGTCACAACAATCTCTGGCAGAGCATACGACTCTGCAGCATTCACGATGGGAGCAATAATCGCGCCACACGCAAAAAGGAAATGCAGCAAAGCTGCACGCAAGCATTTCATCGTGCACTACTCCGATATACAACTACTGGGTCAGGCTAGCATAGGAGGAGGTCGGTAGTGCAGTCGTGATGTAAGCACGACAATTGCGGGTCCGTAAGGTGCAGACCTTCTGTTCTTGGAATCGAACTGCCAGTGAGCAATTTAACAAAATCCCGGATGGGACTTTAAAAAGGTGTCAGGTTTATTTTCCGGCTATAAAAAGGTGTCAGGTTTATTTTCCGACAGGTAATCTAATTAGTTGACGTGGTTTAATATCAAGCGGAAGCGTTTTTCGAATGCGGCGCGATTTACCGTGCCAGGTTCGACGCGTTACCCACGTGCCGCCAAGCACCGTCGGTCTTTTCTACAACCATGATCCAGGCCCACTTATCGTCGAACCCGTTACCGGACTGCTTGTCTGTGACAACTGATCGGACATTGACAGCAATCCAGCCCAGATCGCCTGCCTCGGAGACTTTGATGACCGGTTCGGCTATGTCGTGGTATTCCAAGTAGTCCAAACGCTCGAACAGCTCACCGAACCGCTCGCGAAGGTCATCGTCCGTGCTGTGAGTCAACTCGCCCCGGTTGGCACTAACGATGTCGTCGGCTGACAGATCAGCCAGCATTGTGGCATCGCCGAGGCAATGTGCCGCCAGCATTTTGCGGTGCAGCCGGTACACCTGCACCGTGTCGATTTCTGGTGCGGCAATTTCGTCATAAAACCAGAATGGTGAGCGTTTCTCAGTCCGAACCTGCGTGTAGCGATACTCGAATACGCGTTCACCATCATCAATTCTTGCCATAGACGGCAGTTGCAAATCGCCGTAGCTGCGCCAGTCAGATAACGAAACGATAATGGGCTCGGCTTCACGAAACTCGAAGACAAACCCTGCGGGTCGCTCACTGCTGCGCCCCTCCACCCGGTGCACAACACCACCGTAAGGAAGATCGCCGCTGCTTGCGCTATGGCTGTCGCCCTCAAAGGTGATTTCTTCAGTGTGCCGCGGATCGTTCACGATCTCGTCGAAATGAAGCAAAAGCGCATGGTATTGGTGACCAAGAGCAAACGACCTGTGGAAAGCCTGGCCCAGACCGGCTTTATCCCCGGCGCGAACCCAACTGAGTGGCCCTTCAACGACAATGGTCTGGGATGCGCTATCCTCGGTTTGCCTGATCGCCAGCCCGTCCTCCGAGTGAAAAAAAGTGTCCGTAACGAAGCGCGTGCCGTCTGAAACCGAGACTTCGGCGCTGCTCACAATTGCCCGTGTCGAACATGCATCGGACGACCAGGCTGACTGAGACAAAAAAACAAACAACAGAACGAAGACAATTCCCATGACACTGTCATTATTGGCGAACTTAAAACGCGATGCGCGCGCCCGATTTCCCGTCACGCACGCAAACTCACTTCACTGCATGCAGAAATTTCCCTGCATCGGTATACGAAAAATGTTGCCGGGGCCTGCGCGGTCGGAGTTGAAGTAGATATATTGGCCGTCGCGTGTCCAGTAGGCATACCAGTCTTTCGTGTCACCATCGGTCAGCGCCGCATAGCTGCCGTCGGGCGCGCGGATGTACAGGTTGTGCTTTTCAGGCGCTTCCTCTCCATCCCAGCTGAACACGATGTGTTCGCCATCGGGCGCAAGTGCGCCGTAGCTTTCTTCATATAGCCCATCGGTTAGACGGATTTCGGTGCCTGCGCGTAGATCGTAGACAAAAAGATCAAAGTCGTAACGGTCGTTCTCACGCTCGCGCATCATGCGATGAAACAGAATCCGTTCACCATCTGTTGAAAACTGGGCGTGCGCGTCATAGCCCGGGTAGTCCGTCAGACGCCGCAGGTTTTTGGTGGCCCGCTCGTACACGTAGATGTCGGACTCGCCATTGTGGCGATATGAGTTAAATACGATGTAGCGGCCGTCTGCAGAATATGATGGCAGCCAGTCCCACTGTTCGTGGGGCGCGATCACCGTAATATCGAAGGTGTCGAGGTGCAGCTCGAGTATTTCCGTGCGACCGCTTTCGTCGTAGGCCGCGACGACCAGGTATTCGCCGTCCGGAGAAAAGTTACCGGAATTGTTGATCGCTTCAGGCAACAGCGTTTTGGCACCCGTCACCAGGTCAAGGAGATTAACCTCAAGGAGCCGGTTACCAACGGCATCCTCGCCACGATCGGATGTATACGACAGGAGCCGCCCATCACTGGAAACACCCTGGACCTGGTATTCATCAAACGCCGCCGTGGTTATTTGCTCCACCAGGCAACCAGTCGGTTCTGCGACTGCTGAATATCGTACTGGCTCTGGCTGGTTCGCACACGAGGCCATCAGGCAGGCAAGCACAACAACGACTAAAAACTTCATCACATTCACCTGTATTCGTTCGCCAACATGATACTGAACAAGGTCTAAAAAGGGGTCTTAAAAAGGGGTCGGATCCCTTTTTTGAAACCTGTAAAAAGGGATCCGACCCCTTTTTAGGAAATTGGCGACGGATCGCGGCTGAAGCCGCTCCCACAGGGGGTCCGAATGACGCGCGGCGGGATTGCGGCTGAAGTTGCTCCCACAGGGGATCTGAAAAATTCAGGCAGGGTTTTAATTCAGCGTGTCTCGCATATTTGTTTTAATGATAGAAATGGCTGCATGTTGCCGTAAGCCGAGCCGAATTTGATAAAAAATTACTTCGCAAACGATTACGAAGGCCCGGCATTTGAGTTGTTCGGCGAGGGGCATCTCGTTGCGCTGGCAATTATCGCGGCCATTATCACCTGGCTAATCGTCGGCTGGCGTAATCCGAGCGAGGTTGCGAAACGCCGTGGCCGTTACGTGCTGTTTGGCGCTATCCTCGTTGTTCAGATTGTGTATTTCAGCTGGCTCTTTACTACCGGCGCCTGGGACGTACGCGAGAACCTGCCGCTGCACGTCTGCTCTTTCAGCATCTATGGCTCTATGTACGTTCTCGCAACGCGCAGCTACCGTGTTTACGAGGTTATTTTCTTCTTCGGGATTGTCGGTGCCGCGCAAGCGGTGCTAACGCCGAGTGTCGGCGAGTACGGATTGCCTCACTTCCGCGCCGTACAGACACTGGTCGCGCACGGGTTGATCATCATCGCACTGGTGTACATGACCGTGATCGAGGGATTCCGGCCAACGTTTGCTTCCGTATGGAAATCTTTACTGGCGCTCAACTTGCTAATGGTGCCGGTAACCGGCGTCAACCTGCTGCTCGGCAGCAACTACATGTTCACGCTTGCGAAACCGGCGACTGCCAGCCTGTTCGACCTGCTGGGACCGTGGCCCTGGTACCTCCTGGCCACGGAGTTTGTTGCGCTCGGGCTGTTCCTGTTGCTGTACCTGCCGTTTGTCTTTACCAAAAACAAAAACCAATCGGATCCCATATCCTGATCAACGGTCAGAACATCCGGTGGCGCTTGCTGCGAAAATTCTCGACACCCAAAGCAGAATGTTGATGATGCCGGCGCCCAGGCACACGGCCGCACTTCTAATTTTCAATTAGCAAAAAGGGGTCGGATCCCGTTTCCTGATCAACGGTCAGAACATCCGGTGGTGCTTGCTGCGAAAATTCTCGACACCCAAAGCAGAACGTCGTTGATGCCGGCGCCCGGGCATACGGCCGCGCTTCTAATTTTCAATAAGCGCGGAATTTTGTTTCAGATTACGGATTCGCTCGGCAGGCCCAGCTCGGTCAACAGCGCGGCGGTGCTTGCGGCAGCTGACTTCAGCTGTAAACGCGCGACGGTTCCGGTAACGATGACTCGTTTAAGGAGATAAGCTGCATCTTCTCTGTCCTGAAGCCGGGTGACAACGGTTGCCGCGGGCACCCCGGACTGCGCTGACTGAAAGTACTGCGCGAAACTATCGATCGGCAGAATGTCCCAGGCCAGGGCGCGGAGGTCGCGAACCGCCGGAATAAAATTTTCGTCGATGGTTTTGAATTGATTTGCCCGCCTTAGATAATGAGTAACGATGGCTGTTCGCGCTGACTGCTCCGGTATCAAACGCAGCGCGCCGGTCACCTGCAGCTCTTCCCAGACCGCGGCTTGCCGCGTTAAGCCCTCTCCGATTATCGCGCCCACCAGCAGGCTACCCGGATCATCGTGAGGTTCCCCCGTTTCGATCACGCGCAGCAAGTGCGATGCGGCATCAATCAATCCGCCAATTCTATTATGGCTCTGGGCCAGGTGCTCGGCATCTGTCTGCAATTCGACAACCATGTCGGCCAGGTATTGATCGGCGATAGCCTGGTCTTCACGACGCTCGACATACGAATCGATGGCAAGCGCCATCAGGATACCGACAACGATCAGCGACAGCTCGCCGAGCGCGACGCTCCAGTTGATTTTTTCTGCTGAAATACGCATGTAATCACCCGTTTGACTCCCCGTACCGAATATAGCGCGCCTTCATGGTTTGGGCTCTGCATTTTCACAGCTGCTTCGGGCCGCCCGCCTCAGCGTTCGATGAAGTCGACCGTTCGGTCAATCCTTGTGGTCGCAAGTCGTTTGCAAGTACAGGTCTTCCTGGTAACTGTATGCAACATACCTGCTTATTCGAAGAGCAGAATGTTCGCATCAACCCCGATGTTCCCGGCGCGCAATCGAGATAAATAGGCTAACATTCGCGGGCCGACAACGAGCGAAAAGACGGCGACAACGATTACCGGGACCCGGAGCAAATGCCAAGGCTGTTAGAAGAACTCAAGAATCGCAACGTATTTCGCGTAGCCGCACTTTACTTAATCGTTGCGTGGCTGGTATTGCAGGTTGCCGATGTTTTCATGTCGTTCCTGCCGCTACCCGAGTGGTTGCCCACCCTTGTATTTGTGTTGCTGGTTCTTGGCTTTCCCATCGCTCTGGTGCTCGCCTGGGCGTTTGAAGTAACGCCGGAGGGCGTAAAGCGCGAGGAGCCGGCGGAACAAAAAAAGACAAGCGAAACGGCTCGCTCCAGGTTTCAGAATGTCTTTATTATTTTCAGCCTCGTCGCTATCGCCGGTTACACGATTGTATTGCAGTTTATTGATACGCCTGTCGAAGAGGCGGCGACACCTCCCGCCATTAATTCCATCGTGGTACTGCCGCTGGACGATCTCACCAACGATCCGGGGCAAGCCTATTTCGTGGCCGGCATGCACGAGGCGCTGATCAACGAACTGTCCAAAATCAAGGCGCTGCGGGTAATTTCGAAGACCTCGGCAATGGCCTATCGTGACTCGGCCAGATCGGTACCGCAGATCGCCCAAGAACTTGCAGTCGATGCCGTGGTGGAAGGGTCTGTGATGCGTGTGGGCGATACCGTTCGAGTCACGACGCAGCTCATTGATGCCAGGAGCGATCGTCACCTGTGGGCAGATAACTACGATCGGCCTGTTGCTGATATCTTCGCGCTCTACAGCGATATCGCGACGGAGATTGCTGAGCAGATTCACATTGAAGTCGCGCCGGTTGAGGCCGCCCGCCTTAGCAAGAGTGAAAGGATTAACCCGCGGGTTTACGAACTTTATCTGCAGGCCCGTTACCTCTGCGACAACTGGAGCCCCAACGAAATGCTGCAGGGCATCGAATTGGCTCGCCAGGCCGTTGCGCTTGCGCCTGACTACGCGCCTGCACTCGCAGAGCTGGCGATGTGCCTGCAGTACGCCGCGTTTTTCAACTTCCTGAACCCGTTGGATATTAGCGGTGAATCAATGAGTGCCGCAGAACGCTCGGTCGCTACGGACCCGGGCCTCGCAGAGGCCTATGTTGCCCTCGCCGGTGTGCGTTATTACCTGCGGTACGAGCGGGAGTCGTCCGAACAATTGTTGTATCGTGCGCTCGAGCTGAATCCCGGCAGCGTTAAAGCGCTGACCCATCTTTCATGGTTGCTGGGCGAATCCGGTCGTTTCGATGAAGCGATACCGCCCACCATGAAAGCCATCGAGTACGATCCCTTGAGTACCGTGGCCAAGCACGCACTCGGGCAGATTCATTCGCTGGGCCGCGACTACGACAAGGCAATCGAGGCGTACTCGGAAGCGCTGGCATTGGATCCCGGCGACCCTACGCTCAGCTACTCCCTGGGACTCGCTCATGCACATAAACGCGAGCTTGAACCGGCACTGAAATACACGGCCAAAGCGCTGGAGCTCGCGCCGGATTCATCAATCTACATTGGCGGGCATGGCTATGTTTCGGCCATCGCCGGTTTCACGGACGAAGCGCAACGTCTGCTTGACATGCTACTGGCACGGGAAGAGCAGCCGGACTATGAGATCGCGGTCATACAGACAGGACTTGGCAATCACGACGCTGCTTTAGACCGACTGGAAACTGCTTACGAAAAACGCAATAGCCAGCTCGTCTACATTCCCGAGGACAAGATGTTCGATCCCCTGCGTAACCACCCGCGTTTCAAGCAGTTGCTGGCGCGGCTTGGCTGGTAGGAAAACTCAGGCTTGCCGGTGGATCCGCAGCGTTGCACCTAAAAGGTGTCAGATTTTTCCTGTGGGAAGCGTTGCACGTAAAGGTGTCAGATTTTTCCTGTGGGAAGCGTTGCACGTAAAAGGTGCCAGATTTTTCCTGTGGGAGCGGCTTCAGCCGCGATTACAAAGTTGATAAACAGCAGCGGTTAATCCCAACACTGCTTAACCAGCTTAAGGCGTATAGGATTGTTTATAGTGTAAAACTCGGTTCATGCAATTGAGCAAGAATGGATGATTGAATCGCGGCTGAAGCCGCTCCCACAGGTTTTGCCACAGGTTCTGCCACAGGTTTTCCCACAGTCCTGCACGCCCTCCGAAAACAGGGGGCGAGACCGCTAACCAAGTTCGCTGGTTTTATTTTTTGAGTTTGACGAAGTAGTCGTAAATTTCCGGTACGTTGCCATTACCCATACCGGCATCGACCGCGGCCTGGAGGTTGGTTGACGTGCCTTCCGCAATCTGCGCGCGGGTGCCAAGATCCTCGACCATTTTGACAAAGTAGTTCAAATCCTTATTCGCGTTAGCGATGGAAAAGCCAAGGTCGCTCACGCCGTCTACGGCGTAGTTCTTGCAAAACTGCATGAAAGGCGAACTTGACGGACCGGTCGACATGATGTCGAACAGCTGCTGGCGGTCGACGCCAGCATGGTCGGCTACTGCAAACGCCTGCGACATGGCGCAAACGGTGGTCATGCCGAGGAAATTGTTGATCAGCTTGGTCGTGTGGCCGGCACCGAGCCCGCCGAGATAAAAAATATTCTCGCCCAGAACATCGAGAACAGGCTTCACTTTGTCGAAGGTTGCCTGCTCGCCCGAGGCCATGATGTTGAGCTCCCCGACTTTGGCGTGCGCCGGCGTGCGACCGAGCGGGGCGTCGACCATACCAGCACCTTTCTTGGCCAGATCGGCGCCGATCTTGCGGGTGGTTGACGGAATCGAGGTTCCGAAATCGATTAGCACCGCGCCTTCCTTGATGCCGGCAAGAATTCCATCGTCAGCGTAGACCAGCTTTTCGACAACCGCCGAGGTCGTGAGGCACAGCATCACGATGTCACTCGCTGCGGCTAGTTCTTTGGCTGAACTTGCCTCGCTGGCACCGCGGGCAACGGCAGCCGCGACAGCCTCTTTATTGAGATCCATTACGATCGGCTTAAAGCCGTTTTTTTGCAGGCACTCGACCATGTTGCCGCCCATGAGGCCGAGGCCAATGAAACCGATGACCGGTTGTGTCATATCTGACTCCTGGAATTATTGTTGTGCGTTGTAAAAATCGTGCCGTGAAGTAATACGACACTTCTCCCCGAGCCAGCCCGGATCCGGCTGGCTCCAAATGACCGCGAGGTCCCCACCGTCTGCGTGTCGACGGTCTTTATATTAAAGACCGTAGCCGAGCGCCGGTGGGAAGGCAAGCTAACCAGGATGCTGCTTGGATACGCCCGACATGCCGAGGCGCCTTCGCACCGTTCACGCGTATCGGTGACGCCGGTCATCGCAATGATTACATCT
>JABDKF010000019.1 GCA_013003155.1 Woeseia sp.
AACAATAGCAAACCCCGCATCCCAACCGGATTGTGGGGTTTTTTTTGACACGATATTGCCGCTGGCAATGCACACTTTTACAGACTGATAAGACAAGGACCGATCAATGGAAATGTTCTCCGAAACCGACGTCGATACTGCATGCCTGAGTGGCAAACGCGTCACCGTGCTGGGCTACGGCAGTCAGGGCCGGGCCCACGCGTTGAACTTGAAAGACAGCGGCTTCGACGTGGTCGTTGGGCTGCGCCGGGACGGCGCGAGCTGGAAGCGTGCAACCGCCGACGGGCTGTTAGTAATGGAGCCATCTGAAGCGGTTAAGGGTGCGGCCATAACAGTGTTCCTGACGCCCGACCTGGTGCAAGGCGATTTGTACAAAGACATCGAACCCTCGCTTGACAAGGGTGCGGCTATCCTCTTCGCCCACGGCTTCAACATCCACTATAAAGAAATCGAGCCGCGAGCAGATCTGGACGTCGTCCTGATTGCGCCGAAAGGCCCCGGCGACCTGGTACGTCGACAATATGAAGAAGGCCACGGCGTTCCCTGCCTAGTGGCAGTCCATCAAGATGCCACCGGGAACGCTTTACAGCTGGCGCTCGCCTACTCACACGGAATCGGCGGCGCTCGTGCTGGGGTGATCAAAACAACCTTTGCCGAAGAAACTGAAACAGACCTGTTTGGAGAACAAGCTGTTTTATGCGGCGGTGCCACGGAACTTGTTGTTGCGGGTTTCGAAACGCTTGTAAAGGCCGGCTACCAGCCTGAGGTTGCCTACTATGAATGCATGCATGAGTTGAAATTGATTGTTGACCTGTTGCACGAAGGCGGCATGAAAAAAATGCACGAGTTCATTAGCGAGACCGCCGCGTGGGGAGACCTGCAAAGTGGCCCGCGCGTCATCGACGAGCACGTGCGCGAGCGCATGAAAGACGTCCTCAATGATATCCAGGACGGCACGTTCGCCCGCAACTGGATCAAGGAAACAGCAGGTGGCCAAAAAGAGTATCGGCGGCTTATGCAAGAGGACCTCAACCACCCGATAGAAAAGGTTGGCGCCAAGCTCCGCGGTCGCATGGACTGGCTGGAAAATTAATCAAAGGCAAACATTGTTGCCCGCCGTATTTGGCGCTTTGTTGAACAAAATGCGGGCGAGGCAATTGTAGAGTGCACATGGTCACGCTGAGGTGACCCTAGGGAACGCTAATGAGCGAGCAGCATCTCAAGATTTTCGACACTACGTTGCGCGATGGCGAGCAGGCACCCGGCTGCAGCATGACGCTTCGTGAAAAGCTACGCGTGGCGCGTGCCCTTGCCGAGCTCAACGTTGACATTATTGAAGCCGGTTTTCCCGCGGCGTCGCCGGGCGACTTTGACGCAGTGAAAGCCATCGCCGATGAAAATCGTGGCCCTATCATTTGTGGTTTGGCGCGCTGCAATGCCGGTGATATCGAAAAGGTGCACGCCGCGGTCAAGGGCGCCGATCGGCATCGTATTCACGTGTTTGTTGCGACCAGCGCTATTCACCGGGAACACAAATTAAAAATGGCGAAAGAAGAAATTATTCGCAGCGCTGTCGGTGCTATCCACATGGCTCGGGAACTCTGCGACGATGTCGAGTTTTCTCCGGAGGACGCGTCACGCACTGAACTCGCCTACCTTGCCGAAGTTGTCAGCGCTGCTATCGAGGCTGGCGCTACGACGGTGAACATTCCGGACACTGTCGGCTATACGGTTCCCGCTGAATTTGATCGCTTGTTTCGCTATTTGAAGAAGCACGTCAAAGGTATTGACGACATCACGTTAAGCGTGCACTGTCACGATGATCTCGGCATGGCCGTCGCCAACAGTCTTGCCGCCGTAACTGCCGGTGCGAGACAGGTCGAATGCACGATTAATGGCATCGGGGAGCGTGCCGGAAACTGCTCGCTCGAAGAGATTGTAATGGCCATCAAAACACGCGAAGAGTTTTTTGGCCTGCAAACGGCGATCGACACGACGCGCTTGTATCCAACATCACGCCTCGTGTCCGGCATTACCGGCATGCAGGTCCCGCGGAACAAGGCGGTCGTCGGAGAAAACGCGTTTGCACATGAAGCAGGCATACACCAACACGGCATGCTGCAACATCACTCTACCTACGAAATAATGCGGCCTGAAGATGTGGGTCTGACGCGTTCCAGCCTGGTTCTGGGAAAACACAGCGGTCGCCACGCATTCCGCGAACGCGTGGTGCAGCTAGGTTTCGATCTGGAGGAGTTTGAACTCAATCGCGCCTTTCAGGAGTTCAAAAAACTCGCCGACAAAAAGAAAGACATGTACGACGGCGACATAGAGGCCATCGTATTGAATGTCGACAACGCATCCAGTGGGCCATGGTTACTGCAAAAAATGCAGGTCAGTTCAGGCACCGACCAGCCGGCCGAAGCAGGAATTACCTTGCTCAATGAAAGCGGTGAGAGTTTGCATGAGCAGGCCAGCGCGTCGGGCCCAATGGAAGCAGCATTCAAGGCACTGGAACAGGCGACGGGCATATCGGTGACGCTGCGCAATTTCGAACTGCATAGCGCTACAGCAGGTGACGACGCGCAGGGCGAAGTCACTGTCATCGTCGACTACAACGACCAGTCGTGGCGCGGCCACGGCACCAGTGTGGATATCGTCGAAGCAGGCACCCGCGCCTGCCTTGAAGTCATCAACCGTATCATTCGTCGCCGCGACCTCGGTCTCAATTCCGTGGCTCCGGCACCAGACATCAATCGCGCCTCTATTTGACCCAAGTAATAGAACAGTTTGGGTGCGAAAGCCGGCACCAGTTGATAAGCTACGCGGTCCTGCAAATGACAAACATTTCGCCGGGAGGCGATGCATGAGTTTCAAAGGCGCAAAAACAATCTGGATGAACGGCCGCATGCTGCCCTGGGAAGACGCCAAAGTTCACGTCATGTCCCATGCCTTGCATTACGGCTCGTCCGTTTTTGAGGGCATTCGCATGTACGGCACGGCGGAGGGACCGAAAATCTTTCGCCTGACCGATCACATGCGCCGCCTGTACGACTCGGCGAAGATATATCGCATGCCGATTCCCTTCGAGCTGAATGAATTGATCAGTGTCTGCAAGCAGGTCATCGTTGCAAACGACCTGACCGAGGGCGCATACATACGCCCCCTGGCAATGCGCGGTTACGGCGAGATCGGACTCGCGCCGAAGCCCGAGCACCCCGTTGACGTCGTCATCGGCGCCTGGGAATGGGGCGCATACCTCGGCGCGGAGGGACTGGAGCAAGGGGTGGACGTGTGCGTTTCGAGCTGGCAGCGCGTTGCGCCCAATACGATACCCGCACAGTCCAAGGCGGGTGGCAACTACCTGTCCAGTCAACTGATTAGCACCGAGGCAAAAAGACTTGGCTTTGCAGAAGGTATTGCACTTTCCACGGACGGCACCGTGAGCGAAGGTGCGGGTGAGAATCTATTCATGATTCGCGACGGTCGAATTTTTACACCGCCTTCAACAGCGTCAATCCTGACCGGTATCACGCGCGACACGATCATGAAACTTGCCGCGCAGCATGGCTATACGGTGGTCGAGCAATCGATTCCGCGAGAAAGTCTGTACCTCGCAGATGAGCTGTTCTTTACGGGAACCGCAGCCGAAGTGACCCCCATTCGTTCCGTCGATCACATCCAGATCGGCGCCGGCAAACGCGGGCCTGTCACGACCACGTTGCAAAATGCGTTTTTCGGCCTGTTCGATGGCTCCACCGAGGACCAGCATGACTGGCTGGAAGGTGTCGACGAGAACACGCTGGCCGTTGCCAGCGGTTCCTGACCCTGCGGTGTATCGCCAATCTGGCATTTTCCCTGGCCGCAGCAGTTTTTTCCGATTCACCTGTGAACGTTCCGCATGAGCGACAACACGGCACGCACGCTTTTTGAAAAAGTCTGGCTTGATCACGTTGTGCGGCCGGAAACGGCCGACACGCCGGCAATACTGTATATCGACCTGCAACTGATCCATGAAGTAACGACCCCGCAGGCATTTAGCCTGTTGCGTTCGCGAAACCTGCCGGTGCGTCGGCCTGAGCTGACGCTTGGCACGATGGATCATTCCACGCCAACCACCCCGGTGCATTCGCTTCGTGATATTGCCGTCGTCGGCGAAGGCGCAGCGAAACAGGTTGCGGCGATGCAGGAAAATTGCCGGGACTTCGGACTCGAGCTGCACGATTTTGACAGCCAGCACCGCGGCATCGTTCACGTCATAGGCCCCGAGCTTGGCGCGACGCAGCCGGGCAAAACAATTGTTTGTGGGGACAGTCATACGAGTACACACGGCGCATTCGGCGCCCTCGCATTCGGCATCGGCACGACGGAAGTCGGCCACGTTTTGGCCACGCAATGCCTGCTGCAACGCCAGGCCAGAACGCTGCTGGTGAACATTGAGGGCGTCTTGTCGCCAGCCGTAACGGCAAAAGACGTGATTCTTGCCGTTATTGGAGAAATTGGCGTTGGCGGCGGCACCGGGCACGTTATCGAGTATGGCGGGAGCACGATCAGCACGCTCGGCATGGACGCGCGCATGACGATTTGTAACATGTCGATCGAGGCTGGCGCACGGGCCGGCATGATTGCCCCCGATGATACGACGTTCAGTTACCTTCACGGCCGTCCACAGGCGCCACAGGGCGCAGACTGGGATCAAGCCGTTGCCCGCTGGCGTAGGCTGCCGAGCGACGCCGATGCGCGATTCGATAAAACGGTGACATTCGATGCCGGCAAGCTGCAGCCCATGATTACGTTTGGCACGAATCCGGGGATGGTTGTGCCCGTCACCGATCCAATACCTGAACGCACAGATGCCGGGTTTCGCAAGGCACTCGACTATATGCAGCTGAGCGCCGGCAAACCACTGACCGATACAAAGGTCGACGTTGTCTTCATCGGCAGTTGCACCAATTCGCGCTTGAGTGATCTGCAACAGGCCGCCGCCATGTTGCGCGGGCGACAGGTGGCAACGGGTGTACGCATGCTGGTCGTGCCGGGCTCGCAACACATCAAGAAAGAGGCTGAAGACATTGGGCTGCATGAAGTGTTTATCGCTGCAGGCGCCGAATGGCGGGAATCGGGTTGTTCAATGTGCCTGGGTATGAACGGCGATACCGTCGCGTCCGGACACTTGAGTGTTAGCACCAGTAATCGAAATTTTGAAGGGCGTCAGGGTCAGGGTGCGCGTACGATTCTCGCGAGCCCGCTCACTGCGACCGCGTCAGCTATTGCCGGGCGGGTTGCGGATCCGCGTCCGTACCTGCGCTAACGGGAAGCTATTGGCAATGAAAGCTGCATCTACCATCACCTCCCGCACGGTTGTGTTACCCGTCGAGGACATCGACACCGACCAGATCATTCCTGCGCGTTTCCTCACCACGACGTCGCGTTCAGGCCTTGGCCAACACCTGTTCGCGGACTGGCGCTTTAAAAAAGACGGCGTCGAAAATCCTGAATTTGTTCTGAACACTGCACTTGCAAGGGACTGCACGGTGCTGGTCGCGGGGCGCAACTTCGGGTGCGGCTCGTCGCGCGAGCATGCGCCCTGGGCGTTGCTCGATTTCGGCCTGAAAGCGGTCATCAGCAGCGAGATCGCCGACATTTTTCGCAGCAATGCGCTTAAGAACGGTTTCCTGCCGATAGTCGTCAAGCCGGACGTGTTGCAATCGCTTATCGACTCGCCCGGTGCCGAGGTAACCATCGACATCGCAGCATCGACCCTGACGTTGCCGGACGGACGCGAGATCGATTACCCGATCGACGCGTTCGCCCGCTACTGCCTGCTGGAGGGCATTGATCAGCTGGGATTTCTGCAGCAACACCTGGGTGATATCGAGAAATTCGAGGAGACACGACCCTGGACGCCCTGATTACCGTACTGGCCGGCGATGGCATCGGACCGGAAGTCGCGAAGTCCGCGTGCCAGGTATTGCAGGCGGTCTCTGAAAGACAGGGTCACCGTTTCGAATTTTCCGAGCAGCTCATCGGCGGCGCCGCGATCGATGCTGTCGGCGATCCGTTGCCGCCGGATTCCGTTGCGAGTTGCCGTGACAGTCATGCCGTACTGCTGGGTGCGGTTGGCGGGCCGCAGTGGTCTGATCCGAACGCCACCGTGAGGCCGGAACAAGGTCTGCTCGCGTTGCGGGCAGCGCTTGGCGTGTTTGCCAACCTGCGTCCGGTCCAGATATACCCGCAGCTTGCAGGTGCCTCACCGATCAAAGAGGAGCGACTAAAGAACGTCGACATGATGGTCGTGCGCGAATTGACCGGAGGCATTTATTTTGGCGCAAAGACGCGCGATGCAAACTCTGCCAGCGATCTTTGCAGCTATCAGCGGCACGAGATTGAGCGCATCGTGCGCGTCGCGGCGGAATTGGCGCGGCGGCGCAACGGCAAACTGTGTTCCGTCGACAAGGCGAACGTATTGGAAACGTCGCGCCTGTGGCGGGACACCACCGACAAGCTGATCAAAGCGGAGTATAGCGACCTGCAGCTCGAGCACATGCTGGTCGACGCGGCAGCGATGCACCTTATTAATCGGCCGGCCGACTTCGACGTTGTTGTCACGGAAAACATGTTCGGTGACATATTGACCGATGAGGTTTCCATGCTGGCCGGATCGCTTGGCATGCTGCCCTCCGCATCACTGGACGACGGCGCACGCGGCCTGTATGAGCCCATTCACGGATCGGCACCGGACATTGCCGGACGCGATATAGCCAACCCTTGCGGCAGCATCGCCAGTGCTGCCCTGTTGTTACGTCACAGCCTGCATCTCGATGACGAAGCGAATGCAGTTGAAGCAGCTATTGCCAGCGTCATTGAAAAAGGCGGCCGTACCGCTGACATAGCGACGGCAGATGCAACGATTTTGTCGACGGCACAGATGACCGCCGCAATTATTAAAGCGCTGCCCTGATATCGAACCCGTCGCATGTCGCGGCGGCGCGGCCCTGCCTACCGAAACTCGCCTGCACTTCTAAAAAGCGGCGCCGGCCGCCACTGCGTGCGGCCGATACCGCGCTGACTCATCAAGCGCGTTGACGATGTCAGCCAGTAAGTCGTCGCCGTGTTCGATGCCAACTGACAGTCGAATCAGGTTGGGACCGATGCCTGCTGAGGCAAGCGCTGCTTCATTGACAGCAGAGTGCGTCATCGTCGCCGGATGACAAACCAGGCTCTCGACGCCGCCCAATGATTCAGCCAGGGAAAAATGCTGCAAACTATCGAGAAATGACCGCACCTCGTCGAGTCCCCCGTCAATTTCGAAACTAACCATGCCTCCGAAACCGCGTTGCTGCTCACGGGCAATTTCGTGCCCCGGATGCTCTGCCAGCCCCGGGTAATAAACACGCTTGACCGACGGATGGTCCCGCAGCGCGCGCGCGATCAACGTCGCGTTTTCCTCGTGGCTGCGAATTCGCGCGTGCAGGGTACGCACGCCTCGCAACGTCAGGTAGCTGTCAAACGGCGTGCCCGACAATCCCAGGCAATTCGCCCACCACGAAAGTTTCTCTACCAGTTCGTCGGTCGCGGCCACCAGCGCGCCGCCCACCACGTCGCTATGGCCATTCAGGTACTTGGTGGTCGAATGAACCACGATATCGGCACCCAGCCCCAGCGGGTTCTGCAGCGCCGGAGAAAGAAAAGTATTGTCGACTGCCAGCAGTGCCCCACACTTCTTTGCCAGGGCTGCCGTCGCCTTGATATCAACGATCCTTAACAATGGATTCGAAGGGGTTTCGACCAGGATCAATCGAGGCTGCTTCTCGCAAGCGGCAGCAAACGCCGCGGCATCGGATTGATCGACAAACGCAACTTCAAACTGGCCGCGAGCCGCCAGGCTTTCGAACAGGCGGTAGCTGCCGCCGTAGCAATCGTGCGGGGCTATCAGCAGATCGCCGGGCTCGAGCAGCTGCACCAGCAAGGTCAACGCAGACATCCCGGATGAAGTCACCACCGCACCGGCACCGCCTTCCATAGCAGCCAGGGCTTCACCCAGCGCATCACGCGTCGGGTTGCCGCTGCGCGTGTAGTCGTATTGGCGCTTTTCGCCCAAACCGGCAAACGAGAAATTGGAGGACAGGTAAAGCGGTGGCACGACGGCGCCGTGCTGCGAGTCGCTTTCAATCGCTGCACGTACCGCCTGGGTAGCCGAGTTTACTGTCGAGGTCATGATGGTCTCCGTCAGGTGTCCAATAAACGACTTGCGTCGTGTTTTCTCATCAGACCCGGCGGTAACCGCTGGTAAGGGTGTCATGCCCTGCACACTCGAATTTAAAACCGGGCGTGTTGCACTGACCCTCATCTCTCGGAAGCGTCGCGCGCTCCGCAGGAGTTGGCACCTTTCAGGATGGTTAGTCCTGCAGGTTGCCCCGGCGTCTTCGGGCCTATCCCTCAGCCGGTCTCGATGAGTAAGCTTGAGTCTATGCGCGGCCTGCGACGCGCGTCAAGCGTTTAACACCTGGCTGACGTGACGACAAAAGTTTCTAACGAAACCCAGAGGCCACGCACAAACCCCGGAAAAATCGCTTGCAATCGTCGCTCCCTTGCAATAGCGTACTAATACGTTAATACATTAGTGCAAACAGACATCGGACGCATGCCATGAAGCCCAATCGTCAGGACTCGGATGCCGCGCGCAAGCGCGCAGAAGAAGCTCTGTTCACTGCAATCGCCACCCTCCGCAATGCCGGTGAATGCCGCGACTTCCTGAAAGACCTGTGCACACCCGCAGAACTGCAGGCACTGGTTGATCGCTGGCAGGTCGTCGGCTACCTGCAACAGGAGCTGCCCTATCGACGTATTCACGACTTGACCGGTGTAAGCGTCACGACCATCGGTCGCGTGGCCCGGTTTCTGACCGACGGCTTTGGCGGCTACCAGGTCGCACTGGATCGCCTGAAACGACAGCGCCCACGCAAATCCAGCGCGACTCACTAGGATTACCTTTATGAAAAATTCCGAGCAGCGCATCAAGATTGCGCTGCAAAAGTCTGGTCGCCTGACGGATCACTCGCTGGATCTGCTGGAACGCTGCGGCCTCAAGTTTACCCAGAGCAAGGATCAGCTCTTCTGCTACGGCGAGAATATGCCGATCGATCTGCTGCTGGTGCGTGATGACGACATACCCGGCCTTGTCAGTGATGATGTCTGCGACCTTGGCATCGTCGGGCTCAATGTCGTCAACGAGAAACGATTGGCGCTCGAAGCGGACGGAATTGATGCGCTCTTTGACCCGGTCTTCGAACTTGATTTCGGCCACTGCCGATTAGCCATCGCGGCGCCGGACGATACGCCGTTTGCCGACGCCGCGTCTTTGTCGGGTAAGCGGATAGCGACAAGCTATTCCGCGACGCTCGGCGATTACCTGCAGCGCAATCAAATAACAGCGGAAATCGTCTATTTCTCCGGTGCGGTAGAGATTGCGCCGCGGCTGGGACGCGCGGATTTTATTTGTGACCTGGTATCCACGGGTTCCACACTAGCCGCCAACCAGCTGCGCGAGGTGCAGACCATTGCCGAAAGCGAAGCTGTCATTATCCAAACGCGCGCGGAATTGACAGACGCAAAACAGCAATGGGTGAACAAGCTCCTGCAACGGCTGGACGGTGTCCTGCAAGTGCGTGAAAGCAAGTACATCATGCTGCATGCGCCGCGCGCCGCGCTGGCGGAAATCAAGCGGCTGTTACCGGGCTCCGAGGCGCCGACAGTAATTCCGCTCGATGGCGACAACGGGCGCGTGGCGGTACACGCTGTCTGTCGGGAAAACGTTTTTTGGGAGACGCTCGAAAATCTGAAAGCCGCCGGCGCCAGCGCGATGCTGGTATTGCCAGTAGAGAAGATGCTCGCGTGAACGCAGCGATCGAATCACCGTCGTTCGTTTGCTGGAACGAATTAAGCGAAGCACAGAGGCACGCGTTGCTGGCGCGTCCGATACTGACATCCAATCGCGAGATCAGCGAGACAGCGCGCGCGGTCCTCAGTCGCGTGCGGCGGGAGGGCGACGCTGCCCTGTTCGCGCTGACCAAGCAGTTTGACGGCGCCGAACTGACCTCACTACGCGTCTCGGCGGATGAAATCTCGGCAGCGGAGCGGCTGCTCAGCCGTGACGCCAGCAATGCAATCGACCGCGCCATTGGCAACGTGCGTCGATTTCACGAAGCGCAGACCGTCCCGCCAATAGACATTGAGACGGAACCGGGAGTGCGTTGCCAGCGCCTTTCGCGAGCTATCGACGCGGTCGGGCTCTACGTGCCAGCGGGAACCGCGCCCTTACCCTCTGCGGCAATCATGCTGGCTGTACCGGCCACTATTGCGGGCTGCCGGCGCAGAGTGTTGTGCACGCCGCCAGGCGCAAATGGCGAAGCCGACAGCGCTACCGTGGTCGCCGCGACGCGCGCGGGCATCGATGAAATCTGGAAAGTGGGTGGCGCACAGGCCATAGGCGCCCTCGCCTACGGCACGACCAGCATTGCCAGAGTCGACAAGATTTTCGGACCGGGCAACGCTTACGTGACCGCCGCCAAGACGCTGGTTTCAGCGGAGCCCGGCGGTCCGGCAATTGACATGCCTGCCGGCCCCTCGGAAGTTCTGGTGATCGCAGATGAATCTGCGTCGGCCGAATTCGTCGCGGCCGACCTGCTTTCGCAGGCCGAACATGGCGACGATTCGCAGACCGTGCTGGTAACCACAAGCACCGGGCTCGCGGAGCGGGTCGAGAGCGAACTTGTTACACAGCTTCAGGCGCTTGATCGCCGCACCATCGCCGGCCGCGCATTGGCAAACAGTCGCCTCATCGTTTGCGACGACCTCGAAACTGCAGTTTCCATTAGCAACGAATATGCACCCGAGCACCTGATAGTGCAGACGCAAGGTGCGCGAGACCTGTTGCCGTCGATTACCAACGCAGGATCAGTGTTTCTCGGTCGCTGGACGCCTGAGTCCGTCGGTGACTACTGCAGCGGCACGAACCACGTTTTGCCCACCTACGGTGCGGCACGCAACTACAGCGGACTCGGTATCGAGCAATTCATACGACAAATGACGGTGCAGGAGGTCAGCCTTGACGGACTTCGCTCGCTGGCGCCCACGGTCATCGAGCTCGCGCGACTGGAGGGTCTGGATGCACACGCCGCCGCGGTCAGCGTCCGGTTGAAGCACGCTGCGGGTGGCGGCAAGTGAGCAGCGCATTGGCACGGCCGGAGATCCTGACGCTGAAACCCTATGTGACGGCGATCCAGGAGCCCGGCACGTTGCGTCTCAATGCCAACGAGGCTCCCCGCTCGCCACTGGATGACGGTCTGAATCGCTACCCGCCAATCCGCCCCGCCGGGCTGCAAGAAAAACTGGCGGCCTTATTCGGCGTGGCGCAGCAAAACCTGCTGGCAACCCGCGGCAGCAGCGAGGCCATCGACCTCATCACACGCGCATTCTGCCGCGCCTACCAGGACAGCGTTCTGGTTATGCCTCCAACGTTCTCGATGTACCGGGTATACGCGGGTATGCAGGGCGCCGCGGTGGTCGAGGTCCCGCTCAACGCCGAGAATAATTTTTGTCTGAACGCGAACGAGGTGCTCGCCCGCTGCACGGACAATTGCAAACTGATTTTCATCTGCAGCCCGAATAATCCTACCGGCACCAGTGTGCCGTTTCCGGAAATCGAAAAGCTGCTGCGGTCACGTGCCGGCAAATCACTCATCGTCGTGGATGAGGCCTATATCGAATTCAGCGACGCCGATTCCGTCGCCCTCCAGCTTGCACGCTTTGACAACCTGGTCGTGTTACGCACACTTTCAAAGGCCTGGGGGCTGGCCGGCACTCGCTGTGGCGCTGTCATCGGCAACGAGGGGATTATCGAACTCCTGGGCCGTTTGGTCCCGCCTTATGCTTTTTCGACACCAAGCAGCGACAGAGTGTTGCAGTCATTGTCGCGCGTTGGCGAGTCAAATGCGCGCAAGCTGGTTGCTGAGACCATTGCCGAACGAGAACGGGTGCGGAATGCCCTGCGTGATCTACCCTGCGTTACCAGGGTATGGCCTAGCGATGCCAATTTCTTGCTGGTGAAATTTGCCTCTTTAGGCGACGTCTCCAAACTGCTTGCGCAAAATCACGTGTTGGTCCGTGCGTTTGCCGATAGTCCGCTGCTGGCAAACTGCGCGCGCATTACCATTGGCACGATTGAGCAGAATGATCAACTGCTTAAGGCCCTTGATGATCAGTCGGGGAGTCGCTCGTGAGCGATGCTATTTTGTTTATCGATCGGGATGGCACGCTCGTCGCCGAACCCGAGGACGAGCAAATCGATGCGCTGGCAAAGATCCGCCTGATTCCGGACGTCATCCCTGCCCTGCTTCGACTAGCGCACGCCGGCTACCGCTTCGTAATGGTCAGCAATCAGGACGGGCTCGGAACTGCGACGTTTGCGCAACAAGACTTCGATCAGTGTCAGTCCCACATCGTCCAATTATTCGCCTCGCAAGGCATAGTTTTCGACGACGTTCTGATCTGCCCGCATCGCCAGGAAGACAGCTGTGGCTGCCGCAAACCGCGCACCGGCTTATTGACCAAGTTGCTGGCAGGCACTGACCTTGATCGGCGCCGCAGCGCGGTAATCGGTGATCGCTCAACCGATATGGAATTTGCCGAGAATATCGGCATTCGTGGTTTTCGTCTGGATCCGGATGCCGATTGGCTGCAAAGCTGGCCGGGCATCGCGAGCACACTCGTCGACGTGGAACGGACCGCGGACGTGCGGCGTGAAACGCGCGAAACTCAAGTACGGGCCCGCGCGAATCTGGATACCGAACAACCGGTGCAGATTGCTACCGGGATCGGCTTTCTGGATCACATGCTCGAACAGATTGCGCGCCATGGCGGCTTTAGCTTGCAATTGAATTGCACGGGTGACCTGCACATCGACGAGCATCATACGGTCGAGGACATTGCGCTGACTCTCGGCCAGGCAATGCGCGAGGCGCTAGGCGACAAACGGGGTATCAGCCGCTTCGGCTTTTTGCTGCCGATGGATGAGACTGAGGCACAGGTTTCCATCGACCTGTCCGGCAGGCCCTTTTTTGTCTTTGACGGTGAATTTCCCCGTGCAGACGTGGGCGGGCTGCCGACAGAACTGGTGCCGCATTTTTTCCGCTCCCTTGCAGATGCGCTGGGTGCGGCGATACACATCACCGTTCGCGGCGAAAACGCCCATCACATGGTGGAAGCCTGCTTCAAGGCAACCGGTCGAGCGCTGCGCAGAGCGATTCGCGTCGAAGGCGAGAGTTTGCCGACGACCAAGGGCATGCTGAGCTGACATGGGCATTGACGTCGCCATTGCTGACAGCGGAGGCGCGAATATTGCCTCGTTAGTGTTCGCCCTGGAAAGATTAGGCTGCAACGCGGTTCTGACGGACGATCCCAACACCATCGTCAACGCCGAGCGGGTGATATTACCGGGCGTCGGGGCCGCTGCTGATGCGATGAGGCGATTGCGGAGCAACGGGCTTGCCGACGTCATTCCAACGCTTAGCCAACCGGTCCTTGGTATTTGCCTCGGCATGCAGCTCTTGGGCGAGTACTCCGCTGAAGACTTAACGCCGTGCCTCGGCGTCATGCCGCTGCAAGCCGAACGCCTGCCCGCATCCGTGCAGCAGCCGGTACCCAACATGGGCTGGTGCCGAATCCACAAAACGACCGACCACCACCTGCTGCAGGGGATTCCTGACGGCAGTTTTTTCTATTTTGTTCACAGCTACGCGTTCCCCCCGAACCCGCTTAGCCTGGCCAATGCAACACACGCGAGGGAGTTTTGCGCGGTTGCTGCCAAGGGAAATTTTCTTGCAGCGCAATTTCATCCGGAACGCTCGCAAGCCGTTGGTTCGCAGTTGCTGAAAAACTTTCTGAGCCTGCAGCAATGAATGTGATCCCGGCAATTGATTTGCGCGGCGGCCGGTGTGTGCGCTTGTTCCAGGGTGATTTTTCCCGGGAAACGCACTACAGCGATGCTCCGCAAGAGATTGCCCGGCGTTATGAATCCATGGCGTGCACAAACTTGCATCTTGTGGACCTCGATGGTGCCGAAAGTGGCGTGCAGCGCAATCGAGATCTGGTGCGAGAAATTACCGCGACCAGCAAACTCGATGTGCAGCTGGGCGGCGGCATCCGCGATCGCGAGTCTGTTAAAGAGTGGCTTGCGGCCGGCGTCAGTCGCGTCGTCATTGGTAGCTGTGCCATTACCGAGCCACAACGGGTAATAGAATGGATAGAGGAATTTTCCGCAGACCGTTTCGTACTGGCCTTTGACTGCCGCACTGATGTGCGCGGCGTGCCCTGGATTGCCACGCACGGTTGGACGCGGCTTAGCAAGACCGCGCTCTGGGACAGTGTCGAAAGCTACTTTGCCTGCGGCATTCGCCGCGTTTTGTGTACCGATATCAGCCGGGACGGCGCGCTGACCGGGCCGTCACTGCCGCTTTATGAAGAGCTCGTCTCGCGCTTTCCTGACCTGTTTCTGCAGGCATCGGGAGGCGTGCGTAATCTGCAAGACCTGGAAGACTTACGGCGGGTCGGAGCCGCTGCTGCTATTACCGGCCGAGCTTTGCTGGACGGAAGCTTGTCACCTGCGGAGGTTGAGTCATTCCAGCGAAACGCATAATCCCGTGCCTCGATGTGCGCGACGGCAAGGTGGTCAAGGGCGTGCAGTTCCGCAACCATCGCGTGGTCGGCGAGATCATAGCCCTTGCTGAACGTTATTGTGCCGAAGCCGCGGACGAGCTGGTTTTTTATGACATCAGCGCCAGCCCGGATGGCCGCACGGTCGACCGGAAATGGGTCAGCAACGTCGCGAAAGTCATCGATATTCCATTTAGTGTCGCCGGCGGAATCCGCAACGTGGCAGATGCCGAAGACGTACTGCAACGCGGTGCTGACAAGATCTCGATTAACTCACCGGCACTTGAAAACCCGCAGCTGATCACCGAACTGGCCAGGCGTTTCGGTTCCCAGTGCGTCGTAGTGGGTATCGACAGTGCCGGGCAGGATGGCGACTACGAGGTACATCAGTTCACCGGAAATCCGGAAAAAAGCCGGGGCACTGCGCGCGGCACGCTCGCCTGGGTCCGCGAGGTGCAGGAACGTGGCGCCGGTGAAATAGTGCTGAACTGCATGAATCAGGACGGCGTGCGCCGTGGCTACGACTGCGACCAACTGGCAAGCGTCCGTGCGCACTGTCAGATTCCCCTGATTGCCTCCGGCGGTGCGGGCGCGCGTGAGCATTTTTCCAGTGTATTCAGAACGGCGCAGGTCGACGGCGCACTGGCGGCCAGTATTTTTCACAGCGCCGAGATCAGTATCGGCGATCTCAAGCGTTACCTGAGTCAGCAACAGATCAGCGTGCGACTTTAGACGGAAAACAGGTACAAAGTCTTATGAGTAATACAGATATCGAATTTCTGGGCGTGCTGGAAAAAATAATCATTGAGCGCACTGGCGAGTCTGCGGAGAAAAGCTACACCGCTGAGCTACTCGCCAGCGGCACCCAGCGGATCGCACAGAAAGTTGGCGAAGAGGCGGTTGAACTTGCGCTAGCCGCCGTGGCCAGCGACCGCGAGGCACAGCTTGATGAAACCGCCGATCTTGTCTATCACCTGCTGGTCTTGCTCACGGACCTTAATCTAAGCCTGAGCGACGTTGTACGCGTCCTGGAGGACAGGCACGCACAACGCGCAGCCTAGATAACGACCTCTTCTGCCGGCTCGCGGAGGTTATAGCGTGAACTCATCACATGGCCGTAAGCGCCTGCATTGCAGATCGCAATGACGTCGCCTTCATTGCTTGGCGGGAGCATTCGATCCGTACCGAGTTTGTCACCGGTTTCGCAAATAGGCCCCACAACAGTGACGGATTCGGTAGCGGCATCCTCTACCCGCGAAAGGTTGACAATTTCGTGCCACGCGCCATAAAGCGCGGGCCGGATCAGCGAGTTCATACCTGTGTTGACGCCAACATAACGCATTTCCCCTTTGCCCTTGGTCTGCGTAACGCGGGCGAGCAAAACGCCCGCCTGCGCGACAAGATAGCGTCCCGGCTCGAGCCATAGGCGGTACTTTGGAAACGCCTCGCGAATCACTTGCAGGTGCTGATCTAATTCAGCTAGGTCGAAAGCCGATTCGCCAGCTCGGTCCGGCACACCGAGCCCCCCACCAAGGTCCAGGACCTCGGCCTCGGGGAAGCGCTCCGCAACCTGCGCAAGCGTCGTGGCGACGGCGCGCCACTTTTCTGGATCAAGTATCCCGCTTCCGCTATGGGCGTGAATGCCAATAACCTCCGCGCCCGCGGCGAGCAGCAGCTTTTCGAGCTCATCCACTTCGTCCAGTGGCACGCCGAACTTGGACTGTTTTCCGCCCGTTTTCACATGTTCATGATGGCCGAATCCGCGGCCGGGATCGATGCGAATAAAGAGTCGCTGCCCGGCAAACAGTTCCGGCCATGCTCTTAGCGGGTAAAGATTATCCAGCGTCAGCTGTAGTCCCTGCTCCAGTGCCCACGCATACTCATCACGGGGCGCAAAATTCGGTGTTAACAGGATGCGACTCGCGTCGAGTTGCGGAATGGCGCGCTGCAGGTGATTCACTTCGCCTGGCGAAACGCATTCGAAGTCAATACCGAGCTTGTACAACAATTTAAGAATATCCGGATTGAAATTCGCTTTCATCGCGTAAAGCACGCGGTCAACGGATCCAAGCTGCTGCAATGAGCGCGCCGCGGCAGCAACCGATGCCGCGTCGTACACGAACGCGTGTGGCCGATCAACTAGTAGACCCAGAAGTTGTTCGCGTTTTTGCAGCCACCAGATGTCGCGGCCCGAAGTCCGCGGCTCCAATTTCGCAAACAGGCGCTCCCAACTCGGACCAAACACCGCATTCCCGCCGCCGCTTGGGATAATTGAGCTGTGAATTCGACCGACCAAACGCTGCAACTGTGACTCGTCGATAACGAAACTGAAATTCAGGTCGTTGGCGGCCTGTGATACGAGATGAATCTTCTCGTCATCAAATACGCGTAAGGTCGGTGCAATTCTCGGAAGGATCGTACGGATGCCGCGACCAACCAGGCTCACCTCAGCACAGCGCTCAATTACTCGCACGCGGCACAACTCGGAAAGATCTGCAACCAACTGATTTTGTACATCGTGCGGCAACATCTCATCCGCGGTTTCAATTGATACGGTCACATTCGTTTGTGACGTGGAGACGAGATCAACCGACACACCGTGTTTACTAAAGCAGGAGAAAGCCTCTGCAAGAAAGCCGACCTCGTGCCACATTGCGGATCCTTCCATCGAAATCAAGGTAACGTTGCGACGTGCCGAGACTCCTTTGACCTGCGGTAACACTTCACTCGTCGCCTCCGAGATGATGGTGCCCGCTATTTGCGGTGCGCCGGTGCATCGAATAAAAAGCGGAATGCCGTAGTTCCGCAACGGGCGCAGACAACGCGGATGTAGCACACGGCTGCCCGTGGATGCCAGCTCCTGTGCTTCGTCAAAATGCAGTTCCGCTAGAAGGCGCGCCGATGGCACGAGCCGCGGATCGGCGCTGAACATGCCCGGCACGTCCGTCCATATTTCGAGGCGGCGCGCCTGCATTCGGGCAGCAAAATAGGCTGCGGACGTGTCCGAGCCTTCCCGGCCGAGCAGGACAGTCTCGCCCGCTGCGTTACGTGCGATGAAGCCTTGTGTCAAAATTACCTTTCCCTTCGCGGCAAGCTGTTCGGGTAATTTCTCATCCGGTGCAAAATCGCAGGTCGCCGACAAAAAATTCTGGCGCAGGCTTCGGCGAGGCGATTCTAAACTCTGTAAAATATCGCGAGCGTCGAGCCACACGGTCTCGACACCGCGGGCGTTCAGCCACGCCGCACCAAGTGTCGTCGACATTAACTCGCCAAGTGCAAGGACGCGGGCGTGTACGCGTGGGCTAATCTCGCCGATCAGGCTCAGTCCTGCTGCAAGTTTTTCCAGTTCTGTGAAGTACGGCGCAAGCAATTGAGCACCATCAATCTGCATATCGTCTGCAAGAGCCAGATGCCGTTCGCGTAGAGCCTTGATGTCGGCGTCTGCTCCGCCTTGCGCGGCCTGCTGCAAAATCTGCTCAAGAATATTTGACACGCCAGACAATGCCGAGTGCACAACCAAAACTCGCAGGCCCGAATTAATCCTGTTGCGAACTACGCCCGCAATCGTGTTCCAGTTTTCGATGGAAGCGACGCTGCTTCCGCCAAATTTAAGCACGACCCATTGCGAGTCGGCGATCGCGGCGTTAGCGCCGAGACTGCTGCTTGCTGAAAAATCAGCTTCGGTAATTTGCTCAATCATCATTGCGGGCTCTTGTTGCTGGGCGTGCATTTGCTGAAGGCCGGGTCAAAAAAAAACCCGCAAGGTGGTGACCTGCGGGTCTGATGACGACTGCCGGATTATTTTGTATTAGTCGGTTCCGTCGCCACTCGCGCCCGCGCACCTCTGGCGCGCCGATTTCATTATGTGTTTTCCGGCAACAATCAAGCTGCCTTGTTGGCACATTACGCGGGCGGATTTCGAATCTGAATTTTGCATAACCGGGACGCAGTAAAGCGGAGCAGACTCCCTGCGTCAAGAGTTTGGCGTAGATTCGTCCCAGTCGTCGACCTCGCAGATCGCGCCAAGCGACGCGCTTGACACCATCGCACGGTATTTGGCCAGCACCCCGCTCTTCACCGACGAAGGTGGCCGGCGCCACCGCTTGCGACGATCCGCCAGCTCAGCGTCCGGAACGTGCAGCGATATTTCGTGCGTTTCCGCGTCAATACTGATGCGGTCACCCTCCTCGACCAGCGCGAGAGGCCCTCCATCGGCCGCTTCCGGGGCGACGTGCCCGACAACGAAGCCGTGACTACCACCCGAGAAACGACCGTCAGTGATCAGGGCCACATCGGCACCGAGCCCTTTTCCCATGATTGCGCCCGTTGGACTCAACATTTCACGCATTCCCGGACCGCCTTTCGGACCCTCGTAACGAATGACGACGACATCGCCAGCCTCAATGTCGCCAGCCAGTATTGCCTGCAGCGCCAACTCCTCGGAATGATAAACCCGCGCACGGCCGGCGAAGTGCAGTCCTTCTTTGCCCGATATTTTGGCGACCGCGCCATCCGGCGCCAGGTTGCCACGCAGCACCACCAGGTGACTGCTCGGCTTGATCGGGTTCTCGAAATCGCGCACGATTTCCTGGCCTGCAGGATAGTCATCGACCTCCGCGAGATTCTCGGCGAGTGTCTTGCCTGTCACGGTACGGCATTGCCCGTGCAGCAAACCTTTTTCGAGCAGGCGTTTCATCAAGGGTTGTATGCCGCCTATCGCAATTAACTCCGACATCAGGTATCGACCACTGGGTTTGACATCCGCGAGAACCGGCACGCGTTTACCGATCTGCGTGAAATCATCAAGGTTCAACGGCACGCCTGACTCGTGCGCCATTGCAATCAGGTGCAGCACAGCATTCGTGGAACCGCCGAGGGCAATGACGACCGTGATCGCATTCTCGAAGGCTTTCCGCGTCATGATGTCGCGCGGCTTTAAGTCCTGCCTGATCAGCCCGAGCACTGCAGCGCCTGCTCGCGCGCAGTCATCCAGTTTGCTGGTTGACTCCGCCTCCTGAGCCGAGCTGTTCGCGAGACTCATGCCAAGCGCCTCGATTGCCGACGCCATTGTATTCGCGGTGTACATGCCGCCGCAGGCACCCGGCCCCGGTATCGCTGTTTTCTCGACATCAAGCAATTCAGCATCGTCGATGTTCCCCGCGGCGTGGGCCCCAACCGCTTCGAAAACAGACACAATGTCGCGACGCTGCCTGCCCGGTTTGATCGTGCCCCCGTAGACGAAAACAGCAGGTCGGTTAAGCCGCGCCATCGCCATCACGCAGGCCGGCATATTTTTGTCGCACCCGCCGATGGCGACCAGTCCGTC
>JABDKF010000047.1 GCA_013003155.1 Woeseia sp.
ACATCCCCGATGATCGCCTGTTGCTGGAGACCGATGCGCCTTACCTGTTGCCGCGCACCTTACGCCCGAAACCAAAATCGCGACGCAACGAACCCGCCTTCCTGCCGGAAGTGTTGCGCGTGGTAGCAGATGCCCGCGGCCGCGAGGACGCAATCGTTGCGGCTCAAACCACCGACAATGCCCGGCGTTTTTTTAAGCTTCCGGAGATTGCCGGATAAAGGTCAAGGACGCAGCCGCCGCATTTCCCCTATCGCGAAATACTGCTAATCAGGCAACGTTGCTGCACGTGGCCGGCGAGAAGCGGATACCGTGCCGGTCGCAGACTGCCGGACTCGCTCCCAGTGGGGTTTGAATGCGTCGATTTGAGCGGAGGCCCCGGTCGGATCGGCGTCATCAAATTCCGCCAGCAGGTCATCAAGGTTGCACACCAGGTCGGGCACGCCCTTGGTAAAATCTGCGCCATCCAGAAATAGCACGCGACCGATTACCGGCACTTCGCGGACAACCTGTCGCACCGCGGCAATTCGATCGTACAATGCGGTTTGTGGATTCGTGAACGTATAACGACGCTCCTTGCCCATCACCGTCCAGTCCTGCATCTTGTTGCTACCGAAAACCACACCCTCTACTTCTTTGAGATCGAGTATCAGGAGCCCGGACGACGTCAACAGCAAATGATCGATCAGAATTTCCCCCTCGTCCGCTTTCGGCAATACGAGGTTGCTCATGCGCTCGTGAGCGATTGCAGCGATAACACTTTTCAGCGTGCGACGTGGTTTATAAAAGCGACGGTACAGCAGCCAGAGCACGACCAGTGCCAACAGGCCCAGCAGCGGATACAGCAACGTTGGTGACAGGATTTCGTTAAGAACCTGGGACATGGTCTCGGCATGCAGAGCTAGGCATCGGGGGCAACGAGTAGTCTATCAAAGTAAACGCCTGAAGCATTAGCTGTTAAGCCCATGATCCATCGCGCGGGAGAGCGCATCCAGAGTGGGTCCGATGCGTGTTTCGTGACTCGGTCTGTCCAATATTCTGGCCAGTTCAGGCGGCAACGGCACCTGCTGGCCGATGAGCGGCTCGACCACACTGTCAAACTTTGCCGCATGTGCCGTGGAGACCAGAATCCAGTCCTTTGCTGTGCGCTCATGCGGTGGCAATCGCCGCCACACGTGGATCGCGGTCGCAGTGTGCGGACAGACCGCCGCTCCGAATTCTTCGTTACTCGCCTGGATCTCCGTTTCAATCTCATCATTCGTTACCGCAAAAGCCCTTAGCATGCGGCGCAGTTGATCGGCTTCACCGTGCATCGCACGCAGGCGTTCCATGTTACTGGGATTGCCGACGTCCATCGCCGACGCCAGCGTTTCGACGCTATCTGCCGGCAGCCAATTGCCGTCGCGCAGATAGTTTGCAATGAGCTTGTTCTCATTGACGGCCAGCACGATGTCACCTAAGGGAAAACCCATATCCCGCGCCATAACACAGGCCAGTCCATTACCCAGGTTGCCGGTCGGCACGACAAAACCCGGCCTGCGCCCCGTCACCCGGAAATGCTCGAGGCTCGTAAATGCGTAGTAAATGCTTTGCGGCAGCAGCCTGCCAATGTTGATGCTGTTTGCCGAACTGAAACGATACCGTTGGCAGAGCTCGTCATCGACAAACGCAGCCTTAACGAGTGCCTGACAGTCGTCGAACGCGCCGTCCACCGAAAGCGACAAGACATTGTCGCCCCAGCAGGTTAATTGCTGTTGCTGGCGTGCTGAAACCCGCCCATTCGGAAACAGGACCACGACCTGGATACCGGGTCGGCCATCGAATGCAGCGGCAACCGCTCCGCCGGTATCACCCGAGGTGGCTACCAGGATGGTCAACGGCGTACCGCTGGTCGGATTCAGGCGTGACAGGCAGGCTGCCAGAAAACGTGCTCCGACGTCCTTGAAGGCGGCCGTTGGGCCGTGAAACAGTTCGAGTAGCCAGGCTTTTTGCGTTGCAGTCGTAAACGGTTTACAGGGAATCGGGAACGAATAAGTTTCGCGAACAATGGCGTGAAGCTCGTTTGCCAGCGCTGAGCCGGCGAAGAACGGCCGCAACAACAGTTCCGCTACTTCCGCTATGGTTTCGCATGCGGCAAAGTCTTCTAACTGAAACCTTGGCAATGTTTCCGGAACAAACAGGCCTCCGTCGGCCGCGATACCCTCGAGCAGTGCCTGATCGAGCGTCACCGCTGCTGCGCCGCGCGTACTCCGGAATTTCATCAGGCCGACTCTACGTGTGCGCCGTTCGCTGTCATAGGACTGATCCAGAGCTGACAGTCGATTTCGCTGGCACGACACGCGGCCTCCATCGCCGCGGCGATCGGCGCGGCCGCTGCCTCTTCACACAGTGCGAAAATACTTGGGCCACTGCCCGACAAGGAACACCCGAGCGCCCCGGCTGCCAACGATGCATCACGAACCGCCGCGAAACAGGAGACCGACGCAGCGCGCTGCGGTTCGATGATCACGTCATGCAGGCAGCGTTTCAGCAACGCATGATCATTCATCCGGCAGGCAGCGATAAACCCGGCAAGGTAACCCTGCTGTGTCAGCCATTGCTCGTAGGAAATATTATTTGCCAGGCCCCGGCGTGATTCTGCGGTATTAACGGACAACTCAGGGTGCAGCAATACGCTGCATATGCCTGTCGGCACGTCCAGTTTAATAACGTCGGGCATCAGGGCTGGTGGGCACAGTACGAGGCCGCCCAGCAGGCTGGGCGCGACGTTATCGGCGTGCATGCCGCCACTCGCCAGCGACTCGCCGGCCAGGGCGAATTCCATCAATGCCGCGGTCTCGAGCGGTTGCTCGAGCAGTGCATTCGCTGCAACGACCCCGGCAACCGCGGAGGCCGCCGAGCTGCCCATCCCGGATTGCAGCGGCACGCCCTTGCGCACCTGCAGTTCGAGGCCACCGTCGCCATATTGTTCCCATAACGCCGCCGCCGCGACGCTCGCGGTATTCTGCCGGGCATCACCTGACAGCTCTGGATGGGGCTTGCCATCGATGCCATAGACGGCGCTGATGTGCACGCCATCCGCATCGCTACGTCGTGCGCTGACGCGATCGCCCGCACCGCTGATCGCAAGTCCGAGCATATCGAAACCGACGGCGACATTGCCGATCGATGCGGGTGCAAACGCGGTGATAAATCCGTCCTGATCCCGCATTATCCGGCACCTTGCAAATAAGCTGACAAGCGCAGCAGGTCACCAAACACCCCGCTCGCCGTCACAGCGGGACCGGCACCCGGGCCCTGCACGCACAAGGGATTATCGTCATACCGATCTGTCACGAATTGCACGATATTGTCGGTCAGACGAATATGTGCAAGTGCGCTGTCAGTGGAAACCTTCTGCAGGCCGACGGCCGCTTCGCCACTACTCGTCAGGCTAGCGACGTAGCGCAGAACCTTGTTTTCGGCAACGGCCTCCCGGTACAAGGTTGCGATTTCGTCATCGTAGTTCGCGAGCTCGTCGAGAAACTGTTCCGTGGAAACATCGCGCAATGATTCAGGGACAAGGTTTTGCACCGGGAAATCACCAAGCTCAAGCGATTGTCCCATTTCGCGAGCGAGAATGATGAGCTTGCGAGCAACGTCGGTTCCGGATAAGTCGTCCCGCGGATCGGGCTCGGTATAGCCGCTTTCCTTGGCCTGTCGGACGATGCTGGAAAACGGTTCCGTACCGTCGTAGACATTAAACAAGTAAGCAAGCGTTCCGGACAGAATGCCCCTGATTGATCGAATCCGATCGCCCGTGTCGACCAGACCCCGCAAGGTTGAAACGATGGGTAAAGCCGCGCCAACCGTTGTTTCATAGAGATAATGTGCGCTGCCTCGCTCTGCAGCCGAGCGCAGGTTCTCGCAATACGCCTGATCGCCGCTAAACGCTTTCTTGTTTGGGGTGATAACGTGAATGCCGCGCTCCAGCCATTCAGCATAACGTGCCGCAACGCCACTGTCAGACGTGCAATCAATAATGACACTGTGCGGCATATGATCCGCGTCGACATGCTCGACGAAACGATCCAGATTGCAAGCCATCTCGGAGGCAGCGAGGCCATCACGCCAGCCTTCGAGATCGATGCGCCGCTCCCCCAGGGTCATGCGGCTTGAACGGGCGATGCCACGCACGCGCAGATCGAGCTGCTGCTCGTCATGCAAATTCGCAGCGCGCCGCCTGATCTGTTCCAGGAGTTCAGAACCTACGAGGCCCGGACCGATCAGCCCGATAGACAGCGTCTTGGCGGACAGGTAAAAACCGGAGTGCACGGCGCGAAGCGCCCGGGTTGATTCAGCCGAAGCCACGACGGCGGAAATATTGCGTTCCGACGAGCCCTGCGCAATCGCCCGCACGTTGATGCCTGCACGCGCGAGGCTCGCGAAGAATCGGGCGGCCAGGCCGGGCGCGCCTGCCATCTTGTCACCGACAATGGCAATAATGCTTTGCTGGTCCGTAACCTCGACATTCTGAATCTGACCGTCAGCCAATTCATCCGCGAAGGCATCCCGAATGACCTGCGCAGCACGCATTGCAAGTTCTGCCGGAACCGCGATGCAGATCGAGTGCTCAGAACTCGCTTGCGATATCAGCGTGACCGACACGCTCGCACGTTTCAACGCAGCAAAGAGTCTGTCCGCAGTACCGGGTACACCGATCATGCCGGTGCCTTCCAGGTTGACGAGCGCCATACCGTCGATGGCGGTAATCCCTTTGACTGAGTGCGTGCCAGCGATATCCCGGCCGATACGCGAACCTGGCCGGTCCGGGCTGAAGGTATTGCGGATTAACACCGGAATATTTTTGGCAATCACCGGACCGAGCGTTTGCGGGTGCAGCACCCTGGCGCCAAAATAGGCCAGCTCAAGTGCCTCGTTGTAGCTCAGCGTGCGAATGATCTGCGCCTCAGGCACACGCCGAGGATCGCCACTCAGCACGCCGTCGACATCCGTCCAGATCGTTAGTTCGTCCGCATCAGCAAGCGCCGCGAAAATAGCCGCGGAGAAATCGCTGCCGTTGCGCCCCAGGGTCGTGTGATTGCCTTCCTCGTCGACCGCAATAAACCCGGTAATGACGACGACGCCCGCCTCGAAATCCGCTAGCCCTTTATCGAAGCGCCGCTGCGTTTGTGACCAATCGACGGTCGGGCCCAACTCCCCGTGGCGCACGACCAACACATCCCGAGCGTCCAGCCAACGTCCGCCCCGCTTGTCTCCCAGCGTATGTGCAAGATAGGCCGCCAGCAGCTGCGCTGACCACAATTCGCCGTAGCCACTGACCAGGTCGCGGCTCCGCTGCGGCGCGGACCTGGCGCGTGCGATCGACGACAATAGTTCGTTGAGGTCGGTTGCGTCGCGGCTCCACTGATCAAGGATCCGGGCTTTGGTCTCTGCGGGCAACAGGGAATGAGCGGTGGTCGCGATTCGTTCGCCGATATCGTCAAGCTCAGACACGAACCCCTTGTCGTCGCGTTCCGCCAACGCGGCAAGCCTCAGCAGACGATCCGTGATGCCGCCCATTGCCGACACGATGACGCCTGAGCGCCCTTCCGGCTGTGCCTTGATAATTTCGCCTACCCGTCGGAAGCAGTCCGCGTCGTACAGACTGCTGCCGCCGAATTTGTGCATCTTCCAGGATCCTGACACGAAACCGCTGCCCTCTGTGGCACAAAACCGCCAATGATAGCGGCGCTGCAAGACGGCGTCGCGCCCTTTTGATCGGGAGGCAGCGAAAACTCCAGGAATTCAGGGGCGGGACAACACAGAACCAGCGAAAAATGGTGGGGCGTGTAGGGATCGAACCTACGACCAGTCGGTTAAAAGCCGAATGCTCTACCTCTGAGCTAACGCCCCTTGCTGGATTTCTGTC
>JABDKF010000059.1 GCA_013003155.1 Woeseia sp.
TCCGAGTGCCCTTGGCCGGATAGCGCCACAATTCGGTCGTGACCGACCCGGCGCGACAGCCGATGAAAACCACGAGGTCCGCGGCCTGAACGATTTCGCGAGTGGCCGGAACGCCGCCGTTCGAACCGACGACTCCGATGCAATTCGGGTGCGTCTCGGGCAGCGTGCCTTGCCCAGAGATGGTCGTGGCGGCGGCGATGTCGAGCGTTTCGACGAACCTTTGGAAGGCGGCCTCGCCGCGTGCCAAAAGCACTCCTCCGCCGACGATCACGACGGGAAATCTCGCTGAGAGAATGGCGTCGGTTGCCGCCGCTATTGCGTCCGGGTCCGGGCCTGCGGGGTAGGCGGGGTACGTCTGGTGATTGGGATCTGCCCAGATCGTTTCTGGATCGGCCTCACCCCGCTGGACATCGATTGGGAGGCCAAGATGTGCCGCCCCTGGGCGACCGGTTGTCATCTTGCGAAAAGCAGTTCTGACGGTGTCCGGGATCGAGTCGGCGTGCTGGATGACGGCATTGAATTTGGTAAGCGGCCGCATCAACCCCTCCTGGTCCAACTCGGTCAGTGGGTAATGCCCCTTTGATCTAGTTCCCACGTCCGAGGTCACGGCCAGGATGGGGATCGAGCTTTCGTTTGCTTCGACCAGGCCGGGCAGGATGTAGGTGGCGCCTCCGCCTGACGGGCCTTCGCAGACGCCAGGTTTGCCGGTCACCCTGGCATAGCCGTCAGCCATATAGGCCGCAGAGCGTTCGTCGCGTGTCAGGATGTGTTTGATGTCGTGATCGAGGCGGTAGAGAGCGTCATAGAAAGGCAGCGAGGTATCACCGCACAGGCCGAAAACGTGCCGAACGCCGTGTGCTTCAAGCATGCGCACCATCGCCTCGGCCCCGTTCATTGTGTTCGTGGTATCTTGCCGTGCCATTCTGCCCCCATACAACTTCGTCGACCCTAGGCTTGGAGACGAGCGCGTTGCAAGACGGGGTTGACGTTCTGGTCACTGGAACCTTTATGAAAAGGATGGAGGACGAAAAATGAACATCGGCGACGTCGCCCTGGCCAGTGGCCTTCCGGCGAAAACGATCCGTTATTACGAGGATATCGGCCTGGTGCGACCGGCGCGGCGTCGCAACGGGTATCGCGACTTTGAACGGTCGGACATCCACAAGCTGGCTTTCCTGAATCGGGCACGATCGCTGGGGTTTTCAATCGAGGAATGCCGGACGTTGCTGTCGCTTTACGAGGATCGTCAACGGGCCAGCGCCGATGTCAAACGTTTGGCGAAGGACCATGTTTTGAGGATCGAACAGAAGATCGACGAGCTCAGGGGTTTGCATGCGACCCTGTCGCAACTTGTCGAAAGCTGCCACGGCGATGATCGTCCCGATTGTCCCATTCTGGACGATCTCTCCGGTGCGGTTGCTTCTGAATAGCATTTGCTTGCCATGCCGCCGGGTGATTTTTGCGGCTGGCGGCCGTGGCACAGGTTGACTTACCGACCGAAGCACCGACACTGCGGCGCGCAATTGATTTGCCGCAGCAGTTGAAGGGGTTGATATGCCGCGACTTCATGGAAGTCAGAAGCGAGTCCTGGTCACGGGCGGGGCAGGCTTCATCGGGTCGCATCTATGCGAGAGGTTGCTGGCCGAGGGGCATGACGTCTTGTGCGTCGATAACCTGTATTCCAGCTCGAAGCAGAACATCGACCACCTGATCGGCAATCCGTATTTCGAGCATCTGCGCCATGACGTGACGTTCCCGCTCTATGTCGAAGTTGACGAGATTTACAATCTCGCCTGTCCCGCTTCGCCGGTCATGTACCAAACCGATCCGGTGCAGACGACGAAGACGTCGGTATTGGGTGCGATTAACATGCTGGGCCTGGCCAAACGGATGAGGTGCCGGATCCTGCAAGCCTCGACCAGCGAGGTCTACGGTGATCCGACCGTACATCCTCAGAAAGAGAGCTATTGGGGCAACGTCAATCCGATCGGTCCGCGTGCCTGTTATGATGAAGGAAAGCGATGTGCCGAGACGTTGTTTTTCGACTATCACCGGCAGCATGGGCTTGAGGTGAAAGTCGCGCGGATCTTCAATACCTATGGTCCGCGGATGCACATATCAGATGGTCGCGTCGTTTCGAATTTCGTCGTGCAGGCGTTGAGAGGAGAGGATTTGACGATCTACGGCGACGGCTCGCAGACCCGGTCGTTTTGTTACGTTGATGATCTGGTCTCGGCGCTCATTGCTCTGATGAATTCACCGGCCGACGTGACCGGTCCGATCAATCTGGGGAATCCTGCCGAATTGAGGATCGGCGATCTGGCGAAGCAGGTCATCGAGATGACCGGATCGTCCTCGAAAATCGTTCAGAAACCCCTGCCGCAGGACGATCCGGTGCAAAGACGTCCAGATGCGTCGAAGGCCAAGGAATTGCTTGATTGGCAGGCCAGTGTGCCGTTGGACGAGGGCCTGAAAAAGACGATCGCCTATTTCCGCGAGACGTTGGAAGCCGGGGGGCGTGGCTGATCCTCAGGTATGCATCGTCTGGACTGCGCGCCGGGCATGTCGTCGGCGCGTCACCGCTTCTGCCAGGAAGAGGAACGCCAAAACCGGAATCAACCAGGCGGTTCGGCCTTGGTATCGGTCGATCGGAGCCGATAGTCCGCCGAAAACAGCAGCGTTGCCCAAGTAGCCAAGAGCCAGCACGGCTAGCATGTCAAACCACCGGGCGGTGATGCCGAACACGACGACAGCTCCGATCAAGATGACCACACTGGCCAGTGTGGCAATCGGGATTACATAATCAAACTGATTTCGAAGGCTCTCGCCATAGCTGCTTTCAGCAGGCACTGGGTCATAGCTGTCGCTAATAGCGTCAGACAATTGGATCTCGCTTAGTCCTACGCGGAAAAGTTGTAAGTAGACGTGGCGAAAAAGTGACTGTGTTTGTTCGATTGGGTAGGTAAGGAAAGCACCCCAAACGACCGCAAACTCTTCATCGCGAATGCGGTCCAGTTGCTCCTTTGGAAGCGACAGAACGCCCTCGTCAGACCAAAGAAACCAGTTTGTGTTTGCTTTCAGATTGTCCCCATACGCATCGCACATGGCATAACCGGCGTCAGGGCAGACTTCCTGCAGATACCAGAGTGCCGGCCCGTCTGAGATTGAACGCGACAAGATTATCGGCAGTCGTCTTGGTGCCATGCTCGGTTCTTTCAGGACGGCAGAGCTGGCGCCTAAGTTGATTAACGGGGCGAAAGATACCGCGACAAAGCCTGCAATTATTGACTTCCACGATAAACGCGAACGGATCAGACGAATGACGAGCGCAACGAGAACAACTCCGAACATCAGAGGCATAAACCCGTAGTGCGCCGTCGCCGAAAAGCCTGCGATGCCGAGCAGGAGAAACGTGGCCCAGAATCCAAAATGGTCAATGTCGCGCACAAGGATGATTCCGAACAGCACCACAAATGCGCCGAAGATATCTGGCATCAGGAACGTGGAATACCACGGAAGCGCCGTAACGCCGGCCACGAAGACGGCACCAAACGCCAAAATCAGTGGCGACTGGCGTGCTTCGCGGGTTACTAGATATGCAATCATGATCGTTGCGATCGCGGCCTGCGCCAACGCCAGACCCACCGGGCCACCGATTTTGAATGCGGTGATCGCAAATGCCGAATACGGGAATGACCGCCCGGAGACATTTCGCCCCTCTTCGTTCTCGGTCAACGCCGTCGGCACGCCCTCACTACCGGTGGCCGTTCCCTGCTCGGCAGTTGATGTGCTGAGCAGCTGAAAAAGAATATCCCAGATCTTCTCGCCGCCCCGCAGGTACGAGCGCGTGTCGTAGAAGGTAAGGAGTTGGCCAGAGACAAACATAGGCCAGCATAGGCAAACTGAAAAAATCAGAATGAAGGAGAGTCCCCAAAGGCCATTCCGTCTTGAAGTCGTGTCGATCAAACTGCTGCTCACATGATTAAATTAAGCCAAGGCAGACGTGCAAACCAGGCTTACGCTTCGGCGGTCTCACGTGCTTGCGCAGTCTTGGCTTGGTGTTCGTCCCGCTGCATTTCTTCATGATATGCGCGTTCGACGTTGACCTTCCAAAGATCATAATGCGCCCCCAGGATATTGCGTGCGGCATACATCCCGGTCAGCATCGAGTGATCCTGATTGTTGTAGCGGTGCTGACCATTGCGACCAATCGTGACGAAGTTCTCAAGAGTGAACAGCCATTCACAGATCGTATCGACCGCCGCTTTGTATTCCGTGTCGTAGACCGGATATGCCTTCGGCTGGCGAATGACCACGCCGTCGGCAACATCGTCCGCCGACGCGAGGTTAAGAGCTTCGAGTTCTTTCCCGGCCATTTTGATCAGTTCGGCATCGTCCTGATTCCAGATCTCGTCGGACTGATTGCAGAAATACTCCATGCCGATCGACGATTGATTGTCATTCGGCACCATCTCGCGCGACCAGGCACGGAAGTTTTGTATCCGTCCGACCTGCACATCACCCGAGTGGATGTAGATCCAGTTGTCGGGAAACGGGTCGGGTTTGTCGAGAATGAGCCCGACGATGAGAAAATCACGGAATCTGAGGTTGTTGGCCGCCTCGATCACGTGCTGCGGAGGCGGGGGATCGAACGAATGGATGAGCGTGCGCATGTCCATCGAGTTGACGAAGTGGTCCGCCTCGACGCGATGCGAGCCTTCGGCGGTTTCGACCACCGCGGCCGTCACACGGGTTCCTTCCCGTTCGATCTTCTTGACGTACGCGTTCATGTGAACGCGCCCGTCCCTTTCACGGATGCGATCCACGGTTTTTTCCCACATCATTCCCGGGCCCTGACGCGGATACTCGAACTTGTCGATCAGGCTGGTCGTGTCATTCGACCCGGTGAGCGCGTTCCAGACAGCTTTGGTCAACGACAGATTCTTGATACGCTGCGCCGCCCAGTCAGCCTGAATCTGCTTGGGGGAAATGCCCCAGACTTTTTCTGTGTAGCTGCGGAAGAAGTGCATGTAGAGCCGGCCACCAAAGCGGTTGATGACCCA
>JABDKF010000139.1 GCA_013003155.1 Woeseia sp.
GTGGCACGGTACATCGCAACGAAGACTGGGGCCGCCGCCAACTGGCGCACCCGATCAACAAAGCTCACAAAGCCCATTACGTCTTGCTGAACGTCGAGTGCACGCACGACGTCATCGACGAGATCACTAGCGCGTTTCGCTTTAACGATGCCGTGCTCCGGCACCTCGTTATTAACCGCAAAGCCGCGGTGACCGAGGCCTCGCCGATGGCAGTCGCCGTCGAGGAAGAAAAGGCGAAGGAGAAAGAGGCCCAGAAACGGCGCGATGCGAAAGCGGCGGCCGAAGCTGCGATGGCTTCCGAGAATGTCGAAGACAACAAGAGCAGTGATGACGCGGCGGCTGGCGAAGATAAGACCGACGACAAGCCCGCTGGCGACAAAAACGCCGACATTGACGACGAACCCGCGCAAGCGGCTGAAAGCGCCTAAGGAATCAGCAGATCATGAGTCGATATTCACGCAGACGTAAGTATTGCCGCTTTACGGCGGAAGGTATTACCGAGATCGATTATAAGGACCTTGGACTGTTAAAGGCCTATGTAACAGAAACCGGCAAGATTGTGCCCAGCCGCATTACCGGAACCAAGGCGAAATATCAGCGCCAGTTGTCGACGGCGGTGAAGCAGGCTCGCTTCCTGGCACTGTTGCCGTATACCGATCGCCACTAGTTAATCTGGCGGGCGACGGGTCGTGCGACCGATAGCCGGCTGGTTGACGGCGCGACCCTGGAATGCCGTTCTCGGCCTTTCGCTGTCGCTGCTGCTGCCATTTGCGCCGGTCTTAAGCGGTGCTGTAATGGTGCTGCTGGTCCTGGCGAACGGCCTGCAGCGTGCCGCGCTGTTGGCGCTGGCGGCAGCGGCGATACTCGCGGCAACGTTCGCGCTGTTTCGCAACCCGGTGCCGCCGATTTTGATGAGTGCATTGCTGGCCTGGGTCCCCGTTTCGATTCTGGCGGTCGTGCTGGGCAGGACAGGGTCGCTGACGCTGGTACTGCAGGTCACCGTGATTTTAGCGTTGCTTGCAACACTCGGGTTTCACCTCGTGCTGGGCGACCCGAACGGGTTCTGGATCACAAAGCTGGGCGAGGTGGCTGCCACGTTCAAGCAAATGGGTTTTTTACAACAGGCGGCCGTGCTCGAAACGCAACGCGAACTGATTGCCCCGCAGATGACCGTTGTTTTTGTCTTTACAGTTTGGTCGATCCTCGTGTTGGTGCTGGTGCTGGGTTACGCGCTGTACCAGCAATTGCAAGAGCGTTCCGGACGATTCGGACGATTTGGTGATTTGCATTTTGGTCGCGTTCTGGCGCTTGCAATGGCTATTACGTCGATGCTGGCGTTGTTTATCAGCGCGAGCTGGCTGCAGAACCTCGCGTTTGTTCTGTTTGCCATTTTTTGGTTGCAGGGCCTGTCACTGGTGCACTGGCTGCACAGCGACGGACCGCTGCCGATGTTGGTGGTTGTTGCGGTTTACGTGATGCTGCCCTTTTTGAACGCACTGCTTATCATGATGCTGGCAGTGCTTGGCTATACGGATGCGTGGTTTAATTTCAGACCGCGCATCAGCGCGACCCGCAAGGCAAAATAGCGCCGGTCGGGTCTTGGAATTACTGCATAAATTAGGGTTGGAACGATGAACGTTATTCTTTTGGACAATGTTGAAAATCTGGGCGGCATCGGTGATCTGGTTACCGTGAAGGCCGGCTACGGTCGCAACTTCCTGTTGCCACAAGGCAAAGCCGCGCTGGCAACGCGAGCCAATATGGCTGAGATCGAAGCACGTCGTGCCGAACTCGAAAAAGCGGCGGCAGCAGACCTGGCGGCTGCTAAAGCACGGGCGAAGCTGGTCGACGGCATGACGCTGGTAATTCCGGCGAACGCGGGTCCGGAGGGCAAGCTGTTTGGATCCGTAGGCCCGATCGACGTTGAGCAGGCCTTCGAGAAACTGAACATGGAAGTGGCGCGCGCGGAAGTGCGCATGGCCGATGGCCCCATCCATGACGTCGGCGAACACAAGGTCGGCCTGCATTTTCACACGGCGGTTGACGTTGAGATAACCGTGCAGGTCGTCGCAGAAGACTGAGTCTCGCGACACCGCCCGGCTGTGATACCGTTGGGAATCTTGCGGTAGCCGTGCTGAGGCACGCCGCCTGTGCCCTGCAGGCGTTTTTCGCCGACCCGGAGGACCTTGATCGATGGTGCGAGTGATGGACGACGCTATGCCTTTTGATGGGGCCGAACGGCGCCTCAAGGTACCGCCGAATTCCATCGAGGCAGAGCAGTCTCTGATCGGCGGGCTGATGCTCGACAATGCGGCGTGGGACAAGGTGGCGGACCTTGTCGTCGCAGAAGATTTCTATCGGAAGGACCATCGGCTGATTTTTTCAGCCATCGCGCACCTGGTCGAGCACGGCCAGCCCTGCGACGTGGTCACCGTTTCAGAATTTCTTGAAGGACGCGGCGAACTGGATGCAGCCGGCGGCCTCGAATACCTCGCTACGTTAACCAACGAAACGCCGGGTGCCGCTAACGTGCGCGCCTACGCGGGGATTCTGCGGGAGCGCGCGACGCTGCGAGCGCTGATCAGCGCAGGCAATGAAATCAGCGGCAGCGCTTACTCCACAGATGGTCGCAGCGCCACAGAGCTCGTGGACGAGGCGGAACGCCGAGTGTTCCAGATTGCCGAGAAAGGAGCGCGTGGCAAGGTAGGGTTCCAGCCGCTAAAAGAAATTTTGCCTGCGACCGTGGATCGCATCGATCTGTTACACCAGTCGGATGGCGACGTAACCGGCATATCCACCGGCTACAATGAATTCGACAAATTGACGGCGGGGTTGCAAAAAGGTGACCTCGTCATCATCGCCGGGCGCCCCTCGATGGGCAAGACCACGCTTGCCGTCAATATCGCGGAGAACGCGGCGATTGGCGGGCAGGTTCCGACCGCCATTTTTTCGATGGAAATGCCGTCAGAGCAACTCGCATTTCGCATGATTTCCTCGTTAGGGCGAGTAGACCAGTCACATTTGCGGACCGGCCGTTTTCCCGACGAGGACTGGTCTCGTATTAACACCGCCGTGCAGCTGATGTCTGATGCACCTATCTTTATTGACGATACGCCGGCGCTGACGCCGACTGAAATTCGCGCGCGCGCTCGTCGCTTGAAGCGGGAACACGGACTCGGCTTGATTGTCCTCGATTACCTGCAGCTCATGCAGGTCACCGGCACCAAGGAAAACCGCGCGACGGAGATCTCGGAAATTTCGCGCTCGTTGAAGGCGCTCGCAAAAGAGCTCGAAGTTCCCGTCATCGCCTTGTCGCAGTTGAATCGCGGCGTAGAACAGCGCACCGACAAGCGGCCAGTGATG
Source organism: Woeseia sp. (assembly GCA_013003155.1). Taxonomy (GTDB): domain Bacteria; phylum Pseudomonadota; class Gammaproteobacteria; order Steroidobacterales; family Woeseiaceae; genus Woeseia. The sequence continues at coordinate 3,364 of JABDKF010000139.1, forward strand.
TCCGATCTCCGCGAGTCCGGCGCGATAGAGCAGGATGCCGACCTGATTGTGTTTATTTATCGTGAGGAAGTTTACAACCCCGAAACGCCGCGGAAAGGGCTCGCCGATATCCACATAGCCAAGCAAAGAAACGGCCCGATTGGCGACTTTCCGCTAACGTTTGTTGGCCGCTTCACGAAATTCGAGAATTGGGTCCCCGAGCACTACGCGAACGAGGAATACTCATGAGCGCATTATCAGTACGTTGCATGGATGAGGCCTATTCGTGACCTGCGGGGCCCGGGCGCGCATCTTGCCCGACGCACTGCGCCATAATCTCCTGCAAGTCCGCAAACGTGCGCCGGGCTGCCGCGTCATGGCGGCTATCAAAGGAAACGCTTACGGACATGGCCTGCTGACGGCCGCGCGCTCCTTCGCAGATGCCGATAGCCTCGCGATCGCGAGGCTTAGCGAAGCCGCCACATTGCGGTCTGCGGGCATGACCCATGCACTGGTCTTGTTGCCGGGTATCTCAAGTGCTGACGAGTTGCGCCAAGCCGCGTTATTGCAATGCGAAATCGTCGTGCACAGCGCGGCGCAATTACCGCTCCTTGCGGATTTCGCGGGAACGCCGTTCGTCGTGTGGTTGAAAGTTGATACAGGCATGCAACGTCTTGGCTTCCGCGTTGAAGACTGCGCCCCTGTCATTGCGGAACTGCGCGCCATGAAGGGGGTCCGGGAGGTGCGTCTGATGACCCACCTCGCGCGCGCCGACGAGCCTTCGGAAAATATGACGCTTGCGCAGGTCGACTGTTTTCGCAGCCTGACTGGCGGTTTCGAGGGGGCGATCAGCATCGCAAATTCAGCCGCTCTTTTCGACGCCGATATTAATTTCGCCGAATCTGCGCCCTGGGGTCACAGCGGCGATAATTGGGTGCGCCCCGGGATTGCACTCTACGGTATTTCGCCTTTTCAGGATCGTTGCGGCAGTGAATTGGGACTGCGTCCCGCTATGGAGTTTGAAACGCGCCTGCT
>JABDKF010000163.1 GCA_013003155.1 Woeseia sp.
ACCCCATAATGCGATCGTTCATTTGCAATTTTGTGATTTTCTCTGTGCTCTTCGTGAGCCTGGAATCCGCTGCGGATGTCGTGATGGACGGATTTCCTCACGGCGACGATGCGTCTCACCAGCAAGAATTTGGCCATCATCTTGATGCCCATGAGGACGGCTCGCCAAGTAGCGATCTCGACGGCGATCATTGCAATCACTGTTGTCACGGACATAGCTCCAGCATCGCCGGCTACGTGAGCATCACTGTTCCAATATTCAACGCCGATGGTCAGCGTGTCCGACCTGCGCCGCACGTTCGCAACCTCGCACAAGCACCTCCCACACCCCCCCCAAACGCCTAAATCAGTTTTTCCTTGATTTCGTGCGTACCGAATCGTCTTCGGTGCACGCGCCGACTATCTGTATTCGGAAGATGATTTATGCAAAAGCCACTCTGTGGGCTGACCCTGTTTCTGGGCGCCCTGATATTCAATCCCTGTGCGGCTCAGGTCAGTCAGAGCACCGATGAGACCACGCGAGCCGATCTCGAATTAATTCAATTCGTGCAATCGGTGGTCGACGCCAATCCGCGGGTGCAAGCTGCGCGGTCAGCGCTTGATGCCAGCGGCGCCTACCGAGACGCGGCATCGCGGCCGCTCTACAATCCGGAGCTTTCTCTAGACGCGGAAGACTCCGATACTGAAACTCGCGCCGTTGGCATCAGCCAAACGTTGGACTGGGGCGGCAAGCGAAAAGCCCGCGCGGCGGTCGCAGAATCGGACCGCTTGGTGGTGGAAGCCGAATACCTCGCAGCGCGATGGACGGTGACGGTCGAACTGCTTGACGGGTTGGCAAAACATCAGACGGGCCAGGAGCGTGAGAGCCTAGCTGAGGCGCGCCGTGCATTGATGGACGATTTCGCGTCGTTGGCAAAACGGCGCTTCGAAGCCGGCGATCTAAACCAGGTCGAACTCTCGCTGGCAACACTGGCTTTTATGGATGCGCGCATCCAGAAAGCGACTGCCGGCGCCGCCCTTGCCGAAGCACGGCAGTCGGTCCGCAATCTCACACCACGCTCGTCGCCCGAGCAATGGCCCACCCTGCCTGCTCATATGCCCGAGTTGCCACAGAGTGCAACCGATCCACAATCGCTGGTGTTGGCACTGCCCGATGTCTTGGCTGCACGGCGTCAAGTCGAAACCGCCAACGCAACGGTGACTTTGCGCGAACGCGAGCGCCGTCCCGATCCCACAATCAGTCTAGCCGGCGGTCGTGAAAGCGGCGAGAACTTGGTTGGCGTCAACGTAACGATACCGCTGTTCGTGCGCAATGGTTTCAACCACGAGGTCACCGCAGCGATGGCAGAACGCAGTCAAGCGAAACAAATCTCTAACGATGTGATGCAGCGTGCCTATGCGCGACTCACGAGTGCGGCCGAACGTTATGAATTGTCGCGTGGTGCCTGGGGTGATTGGGAATTGACCGGGCAATCGAGCCTGACAAGCCAAACCGAACAATTACAAAAACTCTGGCAAGCGGGCGAGCTCAGCACCACCGACTACCTCGTGCAACTACGCCAAACCCTCGATGTTCAGGAAAGCGCGCTGGATCTCCGCCAAGCACTGTGGCGCGCCTGGTTCGAGTGGCTTTGGGCATCCGGGCAAGTTGATGCCTGGCTAGGACAAGGAGCACTTCGATGAACTGCGCTGAACAAACAAATTTACTGGAGAACTCCGTGAAAACTCAGCAAACATTTTGGGCCGTCTGTCTGTGTATGGCCTTGATCGTTCCAGCTTATGCACAAGAAGACGGACACGACGATCACGAAGGCGAGGAAGAGAGCGGCGCGATCGAAATGAATGCTGATGAGCAACGCTCAGCAGGTGTTGTCGTCGCAACCATCGGCCCGCACGCGCTCAGCGAAACCCTGCGTGTGCCCGGTGAGGTCGTCATTAACGCGTACCAATCCGTTCGCGTAACGCCACGTATCACCGCCCAAGTCGTCGCGCGTCACGTGCGACTCGGCGAGGAAGTGGAGGTCGGTCAGTCTCTGGTGACGTTGTCGAGTGTCGAGATGGCCGAAGCCCAAGGTGCCCTCGTGGTCGCCAACCAGGAATGGCAGCGGGTCAAATCGCTCGGACGGGAAACCGTGTCCGAACGCCGTTACACCGAAGCGCAAGTCGCACAACAACAAGCATTGGCCAAGGTGCAGGCTTATGGCATGACAGATGCGCAAGCGAGCGCATTGATGCAATCGTCTGCTGCCAGCAAAGCCACTGGTGCTTTCGATCTACTGGCACCCCTGGCAGGCACTGTCTTGCAAGACGATTTTATCGTCGGCGAATTGATCGAACCTGGTCGCGTGTTGATCGACATCACTGACGAGTCGGTGATGTGGGTGGAAGCCCAAACCGTCGCCAACAGTTTGGCGGACATTGATACGGGCAGCACCGCTCGCGTCA
>JABDKF010000174.1 GCA_013003155.1 Woeseia sp.
CGCGGCCGCATTCGGTAGCGATCGGCGCGCAGCGCTGCGACTACTGAAAAATCACCGAAATCCAGCGCATCCTGCACGAACGCGCCCCATTCCTGTGACCGGCTTTTTGGAAAATCGCGTAATGGAAAAACCTCGCCCAGCAGGTTGTTGGTCATGGCACCGCTGGCGAGATCGGTTTCCAGTCCGTCGCGGTATTCTTCGGTCAGCCGCTCGCGGTATTCCAGCCCGACACTCAAGCGCTGGGCGACAACCCCTGTGTCGATGCTGCGGTGCAGGTTGAGCTCGATGCCGCGCGTATCCTGGTCAAACTGGAAATAGCGATCGATCGACACCGGGCGACGGGCCGCGGCGCGTTCATCCAGCGTTTGTTGCCGGACGCTTGAGGTCTGCAGGTAGGCGCGTAACACGCCGTCTTCGACCAGGGATTCCGGCGCACCGAATTGCCATGCCCCGTTGACGAGCTGCATGCGGTAATCGTCGTCGCCAAGCAGCGCGGTGGTTGAACGATAGCGACCCGTGCCCAGCATCGAATTGAGATCCGATTGCACGCTCGAGTCCTGGTGCAGCGCACTGAATCTGAGTTGCGAACCCCGGGTCGTCTGATAGACAAACTTTGCGAGCGCTGATCGCCGCCGGGCGCTACGGAAATCAAGGGCTTCGTCGGCAGCAGCCGACGGCATCTCATCCCCTTCGTAAAAACTGCCGCCGAAAAGCACGCCCACGCCGCCGTTGTTTTCGTGTGCGAGCAACACCGTGTTGTTTAAGCCGTTGTCCGCATCGCGCCATACGGTTTGCCAGTTGCCGCCGGTGCCGTCGCGGCCTGCGAGATCGCCCGGGTCGGGCGTTGTCGTCGCGATGACACCGCCGATCGCCGAGCTGCCATACAGAGCAGACGCCGGACCGTGCAATACTTCGATGCGCTGCACCATGCCGGTACTCAGGAAATCGCGGGTAGCGTTAGAAAAACTGCCGACGTCGAACTGGTCCGACAGCGGCACGCCATCGACCAACACCGCGACACGATTACCGCCGATACCGCGAATATTGATGCTCTCGCTGCCGAAACGCGTGCCAGATTGCTCACCGTCGATGCCTGGCACAAAGCGAAAAATATCATCGGTCGACACCGCAAGAATTGCATCCATTGCGGCGCGCTCGACTACCGTGACATTGGCGGCAACGTCGCGTATCGAACGCGGCTGCTTGCTGGCAACGACAACTATTTCATCAAAGGGAGCGGTCGCGTCGGCGAATTCCGGCTCCTGTGCTGAAGCGATAGCGAACATTGCCATGGGCAGCGCGCTCGATACGAGCACAGCAACACCCGCGCGCTGCCCGGCTAAAGTGGAGATCGACATCTCTGGATCAGCTCCCGAATCGCTGTCTTTTTCAATGCGGCAACTGTGACATACGGTGACGCAAGCGCTATACGTAGCTACACCTACATTCGCGGCCTCAACAGGCGGCAGTACCCGCATGGAGCCGTGGAGAACGCATGCCGCGCATTGTCGCCCGCTGCCAGATTGCGGCGTCCTGCTGCTACGTTACCGAACTCACGGAGCCTGAGGGAATCGCTTCGGCCGCCAGCGCCAGCAGTTCATCCGTGTGCACGGGCTTGCTCATCAGCAGACTGTTTCGCAGGCGTTTGGCATCGTCAACCACCTTGGACGTGTCGCCGCTGACGATAAACGCCGGCAGATTTCGGCCAAAATGCTCGCGCACACGCTCCACGGCCTCAACCCCATTAGAGCCATCCAGCAAATGGTAGTCAGAAATGATCAGGTCAGGCGCGTTGTCGAGATTAGCAATCGCGATACTTGCATCGTCAGCCGTTTCCGCTAACAGGACGTCGTAGCCTTCCGCCTTCAGCAACAGGGTCCAGGCACTCGATACGCTGCGGTCATCCTCGATCAACAAAATGAGACCGCTGGTATTGTGCGCAGCGATTGTGGCGTTGTGCGGCGCGTCTTCGTCTATTGCAGCTTGTTCGTGAACAATCGGTACAACCACCGAAAAACACGAGCCTTTGCCAACCTCGGATATCACCCGCACTTTGTGCCCTAACAATTCGGCAAGGCGACTCACAATCGCAAGGCCGAGACCGAACCCCTCGTTATTCGAGCCTGGGTTGTTGAGCTGGTGAAATTCGCGAAAAATTTCGCCGAGATGCTCATCGGCTATGCCAATGCCGGTGTCCCGGATGTCTATGCTCAATTTGTTTTCCCGCTTTTGCAAAGTCAGGGAAACTTCGCCCCGCTCCGTATAGCGGATAGCGTTCGAGACAAGGTTCTGGATAATCTCGCTAAGCAGATTGGGGTCACTCCGAATTACGGTCCCGTTCGGCTCCGCCAGGAATATGAGATGTTTCTGACGTGCCTGGCGGGAAAATTCCGCTGACAGGCGATCAATAAGGCGCCTGACGGGAAAATCCTCAATTTCCGGTTTGACGGCGCCAGCGTCCAGCCGGCTAATATCGAGCAGGGAGTTAAGCAGATTGGTCATCGCGTCCAACGAATTTTGTTGGCTCTGAATCATTTCCTGCGAGAGCTCATCTTTTGCAGTCCGTCGCAACGCGCCATTCAATAAGCTTAAAGCCTGCACCGGCTGTCGCAGATCGTGACTTGCAGCAGCGAGGAATGCCGTATTGGCTTTGTGCGCGCGTTCTGCAACCTGGCGCGCTTCGATCAGTTCGGCCTCCATTGTCTTGCGTTCCGTGACGTCACGAATCACGCTCGAGACGAACGTACTTCCCGCTGACCGCACCGGGCTAAGGCTGATCTCTACCGGAAACTCGCTGCCATCCGCGCGCACCGCATAGAGTTCCATACCGGTGCCCATTGGCCGCAACCGGGGATCCTCAACAAACCCGCGCCGGTGTTTAACGTGGCGCTTGCGTACGGAATCGGGAAGCAGCATCTCGATCGGCTGGCCGACCAGTTCATCGCGCGGGTACCCGAACATGATCTCAGATTGATCATTTGCGATCGCGATACGGCCGTCTTCATCGACAATGATCATTGCGTCCGGTGCGGCCTGTAGCAGCTCACGGAAATAGGATTCGCCAGAATCTCGATCACTGATGTCGCGGATCGTGCTGGCAACCAGAGTTTCCTCGCCATCCTCGACAGGCGTTAGTGAGATTTCAGCGTCAAACGTCTCGCCGTCTTTTTTGCGGCCTTGTAAATTGAGACCGGATACCAGAGGACGCGCGTGCGGCGCACCTCGATAACGTTCGCGGTGTTGAGCATGCTGGCTGCGCGAGGCTTCCGGCATCAGTATTTCGACAGGCTTGCCGATCATTTCCTCTACGCTGTAGCGGAACAGGCTTTCCGCCTGGCGATTGGCAACCAGTATCTCGCCATTAGCGGAAACGACGAGCATCGCTTCACTGGCAGAAGACAAGAGCTGTTGCGCTGCTTTGGATGACAGGTCCATTGGAGCCTTGATTAAGAGGGTGCAAGCCCGCGTTAAGCCATACGGAATACTACCTAGTCGCGCAGGAAAATACTTTTATAGTCAGCGCACTATGTGGTTTCCGCACGTTTCAAACCGTTACCTCAACGGAAGGTGCATACGAGGCGTAGTGTGCAATCCGTCAGACCTGTCAGCAATTGGTGCGGTCCTAAACCCGGTACTCACAGGTTCAGAAGACTCTGCTGAGCATCCTGATCGAAACTACAAACAGGAATAACCCAAAGCCAACGGCGAGTTGGCGCTGCGACAGACGATGCGCGAGCGAGGCGCCGAGCGGCGCGAAGAGCCAGGTTGCGGGCGCGATAAGTGCGAAACCGACAAGGTTCACGAAGCCCAGACTGCCCGGCGGCAGACGCGCATCGCCGAAACCGGTCACGATGAAACCCAGCGTACCCGGCAGGCTGATCACGAGCCCGAACAAGGCCGCCGTACCCACCGCGCGGTGAATTGGCTGGTTCATCAGCGTAAGCGCGGCAACACTGAGCGTACCGCCACCGATACCCATCATGCTTGAGATACCGCCAATCGCGAACGGTACGCTGGTGATCGCGGCACCGCGCGGCACCTCTTTGGCAATCACCTTGCTATCGAGCGGCAGCAGCATCTTGATGCCGATAAGCAACGCCATCACCGCAAAGATTGCGGCAAGCACATCGCTGTGTACGCGCGATGCGAGCAATGCGCCGGCAAGTGAGCCAAGCAAGACGAACAGTGCCCACCGGCGCACCAGGCCGAGATCAACGGCGCCGCGTTTATGGTGAGCGCGCGCAGAAGATATCGACGTAGGAATGATGGTTGCCAGCGAAGTTGCGACCGCGACGTGCATGCGAATTGCTGGATCGGTGTCAAAAAAGGCGAGCGCCAAATCCAGCGCCGGCACAATTACGATGCCACCACCAATGCCAAACAGGCCTGCCATGATGCCGCCGACAGCTCCCGTGAGGAGCATCGCAACAGCCAGCAACAGCAGTTCATTCATGTCGCATTAGTGCGTCAGGATGCTGGCGTGATGCTGCAGGTGGTCTTCCATAAACGTCGAAATGAAATAGTAACCGTGGTCGTAACCCTTGTGACGCCGCAGGTCCAGCTTGATACCCCGCGCCTTGCAGGCCGCCTCGAACAGCTCCGGGTTCAGCTGCGGATCGAGATATTGATCGGCAAGACCCTGGTCGATCAGGATCCTGTGTTTCGGTACATGATGCACATCCTTTGCGACTTCCACGGCATCGTACTCAGCCCAGGTCGCGCGATCCTCGCCGAGATAGTAAGCCAGCGCTTTGTGACCCCACGGACAATTCAGGGTGCTGCAGATCGGCGCGAAGGCCGAAATCGAATGATAGAGATCAGGGTTTCGCAAACCCAGGGTAAGCGCGCCGTGACCGCCCATCGAGTGACCGGTAATGCCGTGGCGCTCGCGCTCGGCGGGAAACTTCTCGAATAGTACAGCGTTTAGCTCGCGCGTTACGTAGTCGTACATGTGGTAGTGGTGATTCCACGGTGTCTTGGTTGCGTTCAGATAGAAGCCTGCGCCCAAGCCAAAATCGTACTGGCCGTGCGGATCGTCAGGCACGCCCTCTCCACGCGGACTGGTGTCCGGCGTGATCAGCATTAGCCCCAATTTTGCAGCGATGCGTTGCGCGCCGCTCTTGATCATGAACGTTTCTTCGGTGCAGGTTAAACCCGAAAGAAAGGTCAGGACCGGCACCTTGCCGTCACGCGCCTGCGGCGGCACGAATACCGAAAAACGCATGTCGCAATTAGTAGCGTCCGACCGGTGTTTGTAAAAACCCACCGTGCCTCCAAACGAGGCATGTTCACTGATTGTTTCCATGGCACCTGCCGGTTTGTTTTTTTGTTTGAGGTCGGCGAGCGCCACCCGTGATGTTACGTGCGCCGGAATACGAGCGTTGCGTTCGTGCCGCCGAACCCGAAGCTGTTGGTCATCGCCGTTTTTATTCCTGCGTTGGCAACCGTGTCCGTCACGATCGGCATATCGCCGAGCTCAGGATCCGGGTCATTGACGTTGATCGATGGCGCGATGAAATCGTTCTCGAGCATTAGCAGGCAGTGGATCGACTCTTGTACGCCGGTCGCGCCCAGCGAATGACCGCACATCGATTTACTGGATGAAAAGCGCGGGATTTCCGCACCGAACACTTCACGAATAGCTTTAAGCTCTGTCGTGTCGCCAACCGGTGTGCTGGTACCGTGCGTGTTGATGTAGTCGATCGGACCGTCAACGGTTTCTGTTGCCATGCGCATGCAGCGGATCGCGCCTTCACCCGACGGTGCAACCATGTCGTAACCGTCTGACGTTGCACCGTAGCCAACAATCTCCGCGTAGATTTTTGCGCCGCGCGCCTCTGCATGCTCCAGCGCCTCGACGACCACCATGCCGGCACCCGAAGCGATGACAAAGCCGTCACGGGTAACGTCGTAAGGCCGTGACGCGGTTTCCGGCGCGTCATTGTATTTCGTCGACAAAGCGCCCATCGCGTCAAACAGGCTTGCCAGCGTCCAGTCTTCTTCTTCACCGCCGCCGGCAAACACGATGTCCTGTTTGCCGAGCTGAATCTGCTCCATCGCTGCACCGATACAATGAGCGCTGGTCGCACAGGCGGACGTGATCGAGTAGTTAACACCTTTAATCTTGAACGGCGTTGCGAGACAGGCCGACACGGTGCTGCTCATCGTGCGCGGCACCATGTAGGGCCCGATGCGTCTGACACCACGTTCACGCAGCGTGTCCGCACTTGCGACGATATTTGCACTGGACGCACCACCGGAAGACGCGATCAGACCGCTGCGCGGACTAGAGACTTGCGATTCTTTCAGGCCAGCGTCATCGATCGCCTGCTGCATCGCAATGTACGAATACGCCGCGGCATCGCCCATGAAGCGCCGCACCTTGCGGTCGATCAGGTCTTCTATTTTTATTTCCACGCTGCCGGCAATCTGGCTGCGCAGGCCCATCTCTTTGAATTTTTCATTGAAACGGATTCCGGAGCGACCCTTGCGGATGCTCTCCAGTACCGTTGCCTTGTCGTTGCCGAGGCAGGACACAACGCCCAGCCCGGAAATAACTACTCGCCGCATGACTTGTCCTTAAAAATCGTCTGTGGAAGTAAACAGGCCGACGCGCAGATCCTCAGCTGTGTAAATCTGGCGACCATCAACCTCGACCGTGCCGTCGCCAATCGCCAGCACCAGCTTGCGCTCGATCAGCCGTTTGATGTCGATCCGATAGGTCACCAATTTGGCCGTCGGTAGTACCTGCCCCGAAAACTTGACGTTACCGACGCCAAGCGCACGACCTCTGCCGGGGTTGCCTGACCACACGAGGAAAAAACCCACAAGCTGCCAAAGGGCATCGAGCCCGAGGCAGCCAGGCATGACCGGATCGCTTTCGAAATGGCATTTGAAAAACCACAGGTCCGGATTGATGTCCATCTCCGCGGTAATCTCGCCCTTATCGAAGGCACCGCCCTCTTTGCTGATCCGCGTAATGCGATCCGTCATCAGCATGTTCGGCAACGGGAGCCGCGCCGCATCGGGCGTGAATAATTCGCCCTTGCCGCAGGCGATCAGGTCGTCGTAATCGTAGGCGTTCTTGCGCCCCGGCGGCAGGCCAGCCACGGGTTGCTTTTTTTCTTTGCTGCTCATTTACGCTCCGGCGTAAGCATGATCGTGAGGGATTACAGGGCCAACCGCGCGTATCTTACCGAAGCCTAGCAGCCGATGCTGTACAAATCGGAAATTTTTTTCAGGCCTCATCGTAGTCCAGCGTCACGCTGTCGCTAATCGGGTGAGACTGACAGGCAAGCACGAAGCCTTTGTCGACTTCCCAGGGCTCGAGGCCATAATTCGTGTCCATGCGCACCTCGCCAGCCGCCACCTTCGTGCGGCAGGTTGCACAAACGCCGCCCTTGCAGGAGAAAGGCAGCTCGATGCCATGCTGTGCTGCAGCATCGACGATACTGTCACCCGCGTGGGGCATGTCGAAACTTTTGCGGTGGCCATCCATGATCACGGTGATGTTGGCGAGACCGTCGTCAGCGGCGGGTTGCGGCGCAGGTTTGTTGACACTCTTGCGCGGCGCACCATAGCGCTCGATATGCACCGCATCGCCCGGCATGCCCGCCTCTTCCAGCGCGGCCTTCACGGTTTCGATCATGGTATCAGGGCCGCAGACAAAGGCCTCGTCCGGCTGCAGTCCGACACAGAACGTCCGGTAGAGTTCGCGCACCTTATCTGCGTCGAGCCGCCCGTGGAAGATCGGAAATTCCTGTTCTTCGCGACTGAAAACAAAGTACAGCTGCAGTCGCTCCGCGAAGCGGTTTTTCAGCGCGTAAAGATCATCGATAAACATCGTCGTGCGCTGGCGGCGATTGCCATAGAACAACACGAAGCGGCTTTTCGCCTCCTGCTCAAGCGTCGCGCGCACGATGGAGAGGATAGGCGTTATACCGCTGCCTGCAGCGAACGCGAGGTAGGTTTTCTCTTGGCGGGCGTCGAGAGTTGCGTGGAACTGCCCGAACGGCGGCATGACTTCAAGCGTGTCGCCCTCCCGCAATACCTCGGCCGCAAATCCAGAGAACTGGCCGCCCGGCTGGATACGCACGCCGATTTCCAACGGTGCAACGCCCGGCGCGGAGCATATGCTGTAGGTGCGCCGCACACGCTTGCCGTCGATTTCGACCTGGATCGGCAGATGCTGGCCCGGCAAGAACGTAAACGTCTCGCGCAGCGCTGCAGGAATATCGAATGTGATGCGCCGCGAGTCCGCGGTTTCATCTTGCAGACGGGAAACTTTAAGGGCGTGAAACTGGCGCATCAGGAATTCAGTATAGGATTAATTAAATGCACTTGAAGTGATCGAACGGTTCCTGGCACTGCGTGCAGCGCCAGGCCGCCTTGCACGGTGTCGAACCAAATTCACTGATGCGTTCCGTCTTGAGAGAAGCGCACTGCGGGCATGCAACCGGCAGGGTCGCGAAGCCACCTCTTAAAGATGTGCTGTGCGGCGGTGGCGCGATACCAAACGCCAGCAGTTTTTTGCGGCCAGCGTCGCTGATCCAGTCCGTCGTCCAGGGCGGCGACAAGACGCGACGCACGCTAACATTTTCATAGCCATTCGCTTCGAGTTGTTGGGCAATACTCAACTCAATCACCTCGGTCGCGGGACAGCCGGAATACGTCGGCGCTACTTCGACGACCAAAGTCTCCTGTTCTTTGTGAATACCGCGCACCATGCCAAGATCTAGCACGGAGACAATCGGAATCTCCGGGTCCGGGACCTCGGCCAGCAGGGTCCACGCGCGATCGAAACTGTCCGCAGCTGTCGTCGATGCGTTCGGCATGCGACTACCAGCGCGCATCCGGGTAGGCGCGTTGCAGGAACTGCATTTCGGCGAGCAGGTAACCGAAGTGTTCGGTGTGCCGCCCTGCCCGGCCGCCGCCGTCCATCCACGCATCTTCAGGCATGGTTAGCGTCGCTTCGCTTAAAACGCTGGCAACGCGCTCTTTCCAGCGCGACTGCAGCGCCGCGAGATCCGGGCCGTTGAAGTAATCAGCAAAGGCGTCGTCAATATCGTCGCCGTCAAACGCCTCGCCACCAAATCGCCACAGGTCATCGAGTGACCGCTGTATGCGCTGATGACTCTCTTCGGTACCGTCGCCGAGCCGGATAATCCATTGGTCGATGTGCCGCAGGTGATACCGGATTTCTTTTTCGGCGCGCGCCGCGATCGCAGCAAGCCGTTCGTCGTGGCAGCGAGTCAGCGCATTAAGCTGCAGCTCGTAAAAGGATTCGAACAGAAACTGCCGCGCTATGAGATCGCCGAAGTGCCCGTTTGGCTGTTCGACCAGCAGTAAATTTCGGAACTCGTTGCCATCGCGTCGGAATGCGTAAAAATCTTCGTCGCGACCTTTGCCTTCCAACTCTGCGGCGTAGGCGTAGAACATGCGCGCCTGTCCAATGTAATCCAGTGCGAAGTTCGCGTTCGCGAGTTCTTCCTCGAGCTCCGGGCCGTGGGTCATTTCTTCGGCGAGGCGTTGACCGAGGATCAGCGCGTTGTCGCCGAGGCGCAGCACGTACTGCAGCAATGCGTCGTCCTTGCTGACGCTGTTGCCAGCGTTGTTGTCCGTGCCATTGGATTTTGTTGCGCCAACGTGGGTTCTCTTTCCAGCGACAGCGCTGTTGGTTGCGCCGGCGGCAGTGCTGGTTACGGTGCCTGCGCCTTTGCTTTCGTCAGAGGCAGTGCGCGTTACAGTGCCTTCGCCGTTTCGCGTGCCAGCTTTAGTGCCAATAACCCTGTTCATAGGTTATCGACCCCCTCGGGCACGTCGTAGAAAGTGGGATGCCGGTAGATCTTGTCGGCTGCCGGCTCGAAAAACGCCGTGGATTCGGCCGGGTCGGACGCGACAATGTCCGTCGACTTGACCACCCAGATGCTGACGCCCTCACTGCGGCGCGTATACACGTCGCGTGCATGATCGAGTGCCATCTGGTCATCGGCCGCGTGCACGCTGCCCGCGTGTCGATGACTAAGCCCGGCGCGCGAGCGAATGAAAACTTCGTATAAGGGCCAGTCGGTCTTGCTCATGATGCTTATCCTTACGCCGCTTTTGCAGATTGCTTCGCGGCATGTGCGCGCGCCGCATCGCGTACCCAGGCGCCGTCGTCCTGCGCCTTACGACGCACCTCGATACGCTGCCGATTGCACGGGCCGTTACCGGCCAGCACGTCCATGAATTCCTGCCAGTCGATTTTGCCGAACTGGTAGTGACCGGATTCTTCGTCAAGCACAAGATCGTCGTCCGGCACTTTCAAACCCAGGAATTCCGCCTGCGGCACCGTGACGTCAACAAACTTCTGGCGCAGCTCGTCGTTGCTGAAACGCTTGATCTTCCACGCCATTGACTGAGCGGAGTGTTTCGATTCGTTGTCGCTCGGCCCGAACATCATCAACGAGGGCCACCACCAGCGGTTCAGCGCATCCTGCGCCATCGCTTTCTGCTCGGCAGTGCCCTTGCTGAGTGCGACCATGATGTCGAAACCCTGACGCTGGTGAAAACTTTCTTCCTTACAGATGCGCACCATCGCCCGTGCATAGGGTCCGTAGGAGCAACGGCATAGCGGCACCTGGTTCATGATTGCAGCACCGTCAACCAGCCAGCCGATCGCACCAATGTCCGCCCACGTCAGCGTCGGATAATTAAAAATACTGGAGTACTTCGCCTTGCCGGAAATCAGATCGGCAAACATTTCGTCGCGCGACGTGCCGAGCGTCTCGGCCGCACTGTACAAGTAGTGCCCGTGCCCGGCTTCGTCCTGCACTTTGGCAATCAGGATTGCTTTGCGTTTCAGGGAAGGCGCGCGTGTCAGCCAGTTGCCCTCCGGCTGCATGCCGATGATTTCGGAATGCGCATGCTGCGAAATCTGCCGGACGAGCGTGCGGCGGTAGGCCTCCGGCATCCAGTCTTTTGGCTCGATCTTTTCCTCGGCATCGACGGTAGCCTGGAATGCGGCAAGGCGCGCCTCCGGCTCAACGGTGCGCGAGCGCTCTTTTTTTGGGGATTTCTGGTCCAGGCCCTGTGTGTACATGTGTATCGCCCTCTTCCCGCCTCTGCCGGCAGCCCGTAAATGTGTCACATTTTTTCTATTATTTCAACGAAAAATGTATCGCTTTATGCGTCATTGCCAAGCATTCTTTGGCCGGTAGCCACTGATTTGCCGCGGAACAGCGCAACATCCTTGCCGTCCTGATTCTGTACCGCGACGTCGTACACGCCGTTGCGCCGGCCGCGCTGCCGCTCCACCGCGGTGGCCGTTAGTTCGTCGCCAAGCCGACCGGGCCGCAAAAAGTCAATTGTGGCTCCCCCTGCCACAGTCACATCGTCATAGCCATTGCAGGCGAAGGCGAACGCCGAGTCTGCAAGTGCGAAAATGAAACCGCCGTGACAGAGGCGCTGGCCGTTCAGCATCGATTCGGTGATGGTCATCGTGGCACTCGCGCGGCCGGGTTCATCCACCGTGACCTCAATTCCGAGCGACTGCGAAGCAAGATCTGCCGAGTACATGTGATCTCGGCAAGCCCGGGCGCGCTGCGCGTCGTTCTTTTTATTCATCGCGTAATTCTCCGAACCGTTCTATCAATGGCGACAAAAATCCTCCGTGCATTATTCATTATCCAACCCCCCAAAGCGCTGATAAAAAGCCGGCTCCGGCGGCGGCAGCGGCCCGTCCGCCGTCTCCATCGCGTCACCCAGGTACTCGTCGGCGGCGGCAAACACGGCGCGATACAGGTTGCGACATAGCTGGTAGGCGCCGGTGCCGTGCCAACCGGCAGGCAGCAGTTCGGACGGTAACAGCGGGTCACGCAGCAGGATTTTCCGGTACTCCTGAATCAGCAGCGTGCGCACCTGGAAAGCCAATGCAGGCGGGACTTTACGCGCCTTGCGCACGGCAGCGTATGCGGGACGGAATTGACGGATGAAAGCCCCGTATCGCGTGTTGATGTCCGCCAGGTCCCAGCTCTTTTGCGCCATCGCGCGCAGCGCCTGGTCCTGCGCCCCCGACAGCGTGTTGCCCTGCACAACAACCAGGTCGTCGTGCAAGCGCATGCGTTTTAAGAGCGCTTCGAGGTCGGCAACATTCGGCGCGGGATGCGCCAGTGTGTGCGGCGTCACCGCGCCGAAACCGAGCCAGCCCAGTTCCTTGCGCACTGTGTCTTTATCACCGCCTTCGATGCCGGCCAGCAGTGCGAGCGTCCATTGGCCGTCCCAGTGCTGGCGTGGCTCGCCGTAGATACGGTGCGTTGCCTGTTCGAACCGCGCGATGCCGAGAGCGGTAAGTCCGTAATAGCTGCGGCGCCCGATTTGCTCGACGTCAAACCAGCCGTCCTTGGTGAGGCGAAACATCGAGGTACGCACCAGGCGCTCGCTAGCACCGAATTCCGCCAGGCATTTAATCAGGCTGCCAATCCAGACTGAACCCCCACGCGGCGCGATCGCATCGCCGAACACCGTCGTGATCAGTGAGCCCGCGCGCAGGGTTGGGCGGGCACGGAATTCGTCCAGCAGGCGGGTCGTCGTGGCCTTGATTGACATTGCGGGTGGCGATTTTCCGATAGCGGCGCCGCGGCCGATCAGCTGACGTTACAATCCGATACCTGAAAACTCAACCGAACAAGATTTTTGTATCTCGTCCGCATGGTTTATGCTGCGGGCCGGACACGCGGAGACCCATCATGAACAAGCTCGAGCACTACGTACTGGGCCAATGGCAAAGCGGCACAGGCGACGGCAAGCCGCTTTTATCAGCGGTCAACGGCGCGGCTATCGCCAGCATCACGAGCGAGGGACTCAACTTTGGCGATGTCTTGGGCTATGCGCGTGATGTCGGCGGCAAGGCCTTGCGCAAGTACACATTCCACGAACGCGCCCTGATGTTGAAAGCTGTCGCCCAACACCTCAACGAGAAAAAAGCCGACCTGTATACGCTTTCCACCGAGACGGGCGCAACGCGCAAAGACAGCTGGATCGACATCGATGGCGGCATCGCGACAATGTTCGTGTACTCAAGCAAAGGCCGGCGAGAAATGCCGAACAGCACTGTGTACCTCGACGGCGCGCCGGAAATGCTGTCGCGCAACGGTACGTTTGTCGGGCAGCACGTCTGCACGCCCTTGCTGGGCGCCGCGGTGCATATTAACGCTTACAACTTCCCGTGCTGGGGCATGCTGGAAAAACTGGCGCCGACAATCCTGGCCGGTGTGCCCGCGATCGTTAAGCCCGCATCGAGCACCGCGTACCTGACGGAAGCGGTCGTCAAGGAAATTATTGCGGCAGGAATTTTACCGGACGGTGCGCTG
Source organism: Woeseia sp. (assembly GCA_013003155.1). Taxonomy (GTDB): domain Bacteria; phylum Pseudomonadota; class Gammaproteobacteria; order Steroidobacterales; family Woeseiaceae; genus Woeseia. The sequence goes on from JABDKF010000174.1 coordinate 13,350, forward strand.
CAGCTGATTTGCGGCGGCGTCGGCGACATGTTCAATCATCTCGGCGCGCAGGATGTGATTGCGTTCACCGGCTCGAAGAACACGGCAGAGAAACTGCAACAACATCCGCAAGTTATCGCGGAGTCAGTGCGATTCACTGCGGAAACGGATTCGCTAAATGCATCGATCCTGGGTCCGGATGCGAAGCCCGGCACGCCGGAATTCGATCTCTTTATAAAAGAGGTGGTGACCGAGATGGTCAGCAAGGCTGGCCAGAAGTGCACCGCGATACGCCGCATCATTGCACCGGGCGCGCTGGCGACCGACCTCGTGCGGGCGTTGTCTGACGAACTCGGCAAGATTCGCGTCGGCAACCCCGGCAGCAAGGAAGTCGACATGGGTGCGCTGGCAAGCCAGGGCCAAAGAAAAGAAGTGCGTGAGCGCGTGCAGGAACTCGGCCTTGAGGCTGAAGTTGTCTATGGCAATCGCGACGACTTCGAGTTGACCGACGCGGACATGGCCAAGGGCGCTTTTTTCATGCCTACCCTGCTGCATTGTCAGAAACCACTCAATGCCACGCGCGTGCATTCGGTCGAGGCATTTGGCCCCGTGAGTACCGTCCTGCCTTACGACACGCTTGACGAAGCCATCGAACTGGCGCGCCTCGGCAACGGCAGCCTTGCTGGCTCCATCGTCACCAACGACAACGACGTGGCGCGAGAGCTCGTACTCGGCTGCGCCGCCTGGCACGGCCGCATGCTGATACTGAACCGCCATTGCGCCGGCGAATCGACCGGCCACGGCTCGCCGTTACCACACATGGTGCACGGCGGCCCGGGCCGCGCCGGCGGCGGTGAAGAACTTGGCGGCATCCGCGGCGTATTGCATTACATGCAGCGCACAGCGCTACAGGGCTCGCCGCAGACGCTGTCCGCGATCGGTCACCGCTGGATTCGCGGTGCCGATGTAAAAGAGGAGAAGCGCCACCCGTTTCGGAAGACATTCGAAGAATTGCAGATCGGCGATACGGTGCACACCGACGCTCGCGAGGTGACGCTCGACGACGTGAATCATTTCGCCGAATTCACCGGCGATCATTTTTACGCACACATGGACGAAAAATCCGCGGCAAAAAACCCCTTTTTCGACGGACGCGTTGCGCACGGCTATCTGATCGTGTCGTTTGCCGCCGGTCTGTTCGTGGACCCGGACTTTGGTCCGGTGCTGGCAAACTCGGGCCTCGACAGTTTGCGCTTTGCACAACCCGTCAACATCGGCGACTCACTAAAGGTGCGCTTGACGTGCAAGCAAAAAACACTGCGTATCGACTCGGGCTACGGCGAAGTCCGCTGGGATACGGAGGTCACGAACCAGGATGACGAGATCGTCGCTGCGTATGACGTGCTGACCATGGTGGCGACGCAGGAGGAATGGGACAAGGTCAAGTCCTAGTCACCGCGATCCATTACACACTCTTCGGCAACAGCTTCAGCCATGACCCATAGGTCTGTCAGCAAAGCGCTGAATCCTGCGCAATCCATCAGAGCCCTTGTGGGAGCGGCTGAAGCCGCTCCCACAGGGAAATCCTAGTCCAGAAGGTGTTGGACTGTTACACGCACACCCGCTGCCACAACAACTGCGAAATTATTTCTGGCGGCGAACTAATTCTCGAGGGCTTGTTGGCGGCTGGTCTGGCCAACAAACCATTGTACTCAGTCGATTCTCAAGAACTTGCGAAAGGTCCCAGGCTTCGTTTACTGGTAAAGTTTGATCACCGCAAGGGCGATGATTGTCGCAGCGCATGCAGCTCAGGAATCGGAGTTTGGAAGCCTGAAAATGAAGTTCGTTTCCGCAAAACTCGCTTTCACGGTCGTCGCCGTGCTCTCTTTCTGTACGGCATGCGAAGAAGAATCGACCTTGGCGGCACACGGCAAAGAGTCTGCCTGGTTGCTGATAGACGATTTTGAAACGGAAACCCTCGAGGGCTGGACTAACATCGACGTGCAGAATGACACGAATCCACATGTACCCGATCCGCAAATTTCGGAGATTCGCCGCGAACTGGAAACGGGCAATCAATATATGCTGAGGAAGCCTGCGGCTGATGGAATCGTCGGGAATCGCAAAGCAATCGGATTCAAACTTTTGCCGCTTCCTGTGCAAGTCAGTGCAACTTACACATTTTATACGCGCATTAACGTCGAATATTTTCCAAATAATCAGTCTTTTGGGCTGGTTAACGTGCCGGCATCGGACATCCCCGATCAACATTACGACTCATTCGAGCCGATGATCCGGATCACGGACAAACGGGAATCGGATGGTTACAAGAATGACGGCACGCTAATGGTCTTAAGCGGCGAAAAGGCGTACAGCAAGATTGTCAATCCGGTGACGGGTGAGCCCGCCAAGCCTTTGCTACCAGGTGAATGGTACGAGCTATGGTACGTGGTGAACAATGATAAACGCGAGAGGGGCGGTCAGCGTTACGATATTTACGTGCGCGGCGGCGAATTCAAGACGCAACAACTCGTTTTTGACGGCGCAGATTTCCGGATGCAGCGCACCTTGCCACTCACGCACTTCATGGCTATCTCAAACACGGGGCCACACGATGCGCCGTATGGCAACGGCGGCGTGCGCTACGACGACATCTATATGGCGGCCGGCCGCACGTTATTTTCTCCGCTGAACGGATCTCCCGGAAGCAAAAAATAAATTAAGCGAAATTTGGACCGGTCGCAGCTTACTCTCAAAATCGTCTTTTTTTGATACCCGTTGTAGCTGATTCATCGAGCGCGGTATTGGTGGTCAATTCGACTGGGCTCCGTTATTTGCGCGAGGTAGCAATCGGCCAGCTTCAGTATTGGAGTAGTAGTTTCTTGCGCCATCACGAGGCCGACAGCTGTCGACGAACAGCCAGCAAAAGTATGCATGCGATAGCTGAAAGCTACTTCCTTGATTTTTTGTCTATCAATACATCTTGCTGCCATTTTCCCGGCTGTTTGTCGGTGCGATGAATGCAGCCGGCCCAGCAACAGGGGCGTTTTCGGCCTTCGAGCAGCTCCGCTACAGTTCGATTGATTCGCCTCGCACGAGTTTCCGCACGTTTCGCGTCTTCAATCCAACATATAAATTCGTTTCGAGCAATTGGCGTCAGATTCTCCCAAAGGCTAAGAACTTTTTTGGTATCTGCTAAAGCATTGATTAAATCGTCAGGTAACGAGTGTACGAGGCCGCCTGAAATAATCTTGCTCATTTATTTAACCTGTTGAAGATAGGGCGATCAGTTCCTACCGCTGGGCCTGTAACAAGTAGTCCGGTCAAGCAAATTTAGCACGCGTTCGATTGGCAAAAGCAACAAGCGACAGCATCACGGGCACTTCGACCAATACGCCGACAACGGTGGCGAGTGCTGCGCCGGAATTTAGGCCAAACACGCTGATCGCAACGGCAACGGCCAGTTCGAAGAAATTGGACGTGCCTATCAGCGCAGCAGGTGCCGCGGTAGCGAACGGTACGCGCCACAAGTATCCCCAGGCGTAGGCAATGGCAAAAATTCCGTAACTTTGCACCAGGAGCGGCACCGCAATCAACACGATCACGAGGGGCTTGCCGATAATTGTCTCAGCCTGAAATCCGAATAGCAGAATTACCGTGGCCAGCAGGCCCATAATAGAGAAGGGTTTTACCTTGCCAGTGAATTCCGCAATGCGCTCATGGTTGCCGGAACCGTCCAACAGCCTGCGAGTGAGGTAACCCGCCGTCAGTGGAATAACGACGTAAAGAACAACGGAAAGTAACAATGTTTCCCATGGGACAACGATGTCGGTCACGCCCAGCAGCAGCGCCGCAATCGGCGCAAAAGCAAACACCATGATGATGTCATTGATGGAGACCTGCACCAGCGTGTAGTTGGCATCACCTCGCACGAGCTGGCTCCAGACAAATACCATCGCTGTGCAAGGCGCGACACCCAGCAAAATCATGCCGGCGATGTATTCTTTCGCCGTTGCCGGATCTACGAAACCGGCAAAAACGTAATTAAAAAATAGTACGCCGAGTGCTGCCATGCTGAAGGGCTTGATTAGCCAGTTGACGACCAGCGTTATGCACAGGCCTTTCGGTTTCTTGCCGACATCTTTCAGGGAGGCAAAATCAACGTTAACCATCATCGGGTAGATCATGACCCAGATGAGCAAGGCCACCACCAGGTTGACACTTGCATACTCCAGCGATGCGATTGTTTCGAACAGCCCGGGCATTGCGACGCCCAGGATCACGCCGGAGACGATACAAAGTGCAACCCATATTGACAGGTATCGCTCGAACGAGCCCATTGATGACTGGCTTTCAGCACTCACAGCAGTTCGTTTTCAATCCGGCTCTTGAGCATCTGCAGTGCATCATCGAATGCCTGGCGAATAACCTCGTCGCTGCCCTCTGCTTTCGCCGGATCCGGCGTGCTCCAGTGGAGCTTCTGATAGCCGCCTGGAAACATCGGACAACTTTCACTGGCGGCCTGATCGCAAACGGTAATAACCAGGTCAAACGAATCGCCCGCAAATTCGTCCCAGGATTTGCTGCGTGGCTCGCCTGCATCGATACCGTGGCGTTCCAGTGCCGCTATCGATTCAGGATGCACGTACCCTGCCGGGGAACTGCCGGCGCTGGTGGCAACATATTTTCCCTTGCCCAATTGGTTGATCAACGCTTCTGCCATGACCGATCGGCAAGAATTTCCCGTACAAAGCACCAGCACTTTTTGCATCAGCAACAGGCGCCTGTCGATTGTTTCGCGGTCACGGCAGCATTTGGCCCGGCATTCGCATCTGGGATGCAGCAGGTGTCCGGTTCGGCTGGCTCTTCAGTGGAAAACGTTTGCAGATCCTGCATCGATTGGAATGTTTCCCAGCCGATGCCCGCAGGATCTTTGACCCACGACTTGTCGGAACGGGCGTAACAGCAGGTTGCTTCACCTTCGTCGTAGACAGTCATATCCGCGTTCTTCAGCCGGTCACGCATCTCTTTCAGTTCATTTGCGTTGCCGACTTGCAAACCGAGATGGTCAATACCAGTCTTTCCTGAACGGGTAGAAATAGCGAAGTTAACGAATGGATCGTCAAGCATCCATTTCGCATAGTCAGCTTTCGTCTTGACCGGCTTCGCATCGAACAGCGCATTGTAGAACCTGATGCTTTCATCAAGGCTGTCAACACCAACGTGAATGTGCAATCTTTTCATCTCAGCGTCCCTCCGCTATTGCGTAGTTGTCGATTAGTGTCAGAGCGAAGCCGCAAGCTCGATGACCGAACATCCGGACTTTTTGTCTTCGCGAATACTGGCAAATTCCACGCTGCAACAATCTCTGACCATAAAGGCAACCAGGTCTCGTGTGGCGTCAAAATTGGCGGAATAGATGACAGAGCGCCCGTCTTTGCGCGACGCAACAATCCCGGCATTCGACAGGTGGTTCAGGTGAAACGACATCGTATTGTGCGGCGTACCTAGCTTCTCGCTGATGGCACCTGCGGCCAGGCCGTCCGGGCCGGCCCGCACCAACAGCCGGAACGCTTTCAGGCGGGTTTCCTGCGACAGCGCATCGAACATGATGATGGCTTCTTGTATATCCATATGTCTAGACTAATGGACATATTTAAATATGTCAATGTTTATGGACACGTCCGATTCGCAGCAGCGAAATTTGACCTGAAATCCTGATTTCGGTGAGCGGCGGAGAATCCCGAAACTTGCCACTTGTATGGCTGCTTAAAGGCAACAGCGTCGAGTTGGTACCAGTCACCAACCGCCATGACACGTGCGCTAACTGGATTATTAGTGCACCGGCACCTCTGAGATAGTTATTGCACTTCCACGACTCAGATTCTTATTGCACCTGCATCAACTAGACTGTTATCGCACCGGTGAGCATCAGATAATCTGTGGGAGCGGCTTCAGCCGCGATCCTGGCGCCCACTATTGTCGAATTGCGCAAACAAGCCGCCTTTATTGGTCGAAAGTCGGACATGTGTCACACAATTTCTTATGCGCAAGCGATTCTTTTGTTTTTTGGGAGAACCAGTCAGCCCTAATTTTATGAAAATAATCTAGAGTCGGCTTGTTATTGCAAGTCAATAGTAGATCGAACCGGAATAGATCTGGGAACAAGTTCGCATGAGCGCTCTCAACAACATCGAGCAACCAGACCTTTCTGCAGCTCAAATTTTAAAGCGATTTCGGGCTGGCGCTCATGTCGTATGTCTCCGAAATGACCCGCGACTGAATAAGCTATGCGACGCTCTATTAGTGGGTACTGGTATCGGATCAGACTTCTGGCCCGCCAGCATTTTCGACTTAGCCCGAAATCACATTGCTGGTGAAACAAATTTTGGTGACGTGCTTCGCTTTGTTCCAGGGGAATATGGCCATCTAGCCCGAAAGCTCGGCTTTTATCCGGATCCGACCACCGGCAAATTTATCGTTTATCCCGACTATGCCGGAGAACATAAGAGTTGGAGTATTGAAGAACAAGAGACTTTTGAGCTCGCCTGGAGCTTGGCAATGGACGTGCTACAAAGCGCATCATCGAAGCCAATAGCACTGAGCGATTACGCTGTCACAATTGAATTGCTCAAGTATCCAGAATCCGCAGGCGAGTTACAAAGCATGCTAGACCTTATTTCGGACTCTTCGAGCAGATGGTCCAGATGGGGGCGTAAGATAGACCGCGCCGCCGCAAGTGCGTGCGGTCCATTCCGCAGCAAGTATGCAAGACATTTGTATGCGCTGCTCTCGCTCGTTCCCGGTATCGGCGCTATCCTACGTTCGCTAAACGCTCGGTTTCTCGATTCGCCATTCAATTTTCATCCTGCAGAAAAGATGATTGTTGGACAACCTCATACAGATGGGAGCCGTCTTCTTACAATGCTGACTGGTCACCGGAACGTGATGACGACGGAATTTTTCGCCAATGGATCGTGGACAGAAATCCCGGTCAATCCAACGACGCTGGCCATTTTTCCAGCTAAGAAGTATGAGCAGAGCACCGGCGTACGAGCAACTGTGCATCGCTACTTGATCAATCGCTTGCCTAGAAAAAAGCCGGAGAGTTCGCGAAATGCCACCATTTTAATCGGAGTCATATCTCGCACTCAGCTCGAGCAGCGCTTGTAGCTTGGTATAGAAACCGACGGCAACCCACGAGAGACGGAAAGTTTTCGCCAAAACTCGTAAGAAACTCTGCCGAGTTGGAATTAGGCGCGCAGAGCACGAGTGGAACTTTGGGCCTGGGGCAGTAAGTGGTGACTGCAAGTGTGCCATTTCGGATGTCTGTGGGAGCGGCTTCAGCCGCGATGCAGTCGACCATTATTGTTCGGGACATGAATCAGAAGCGCGAGGTCAAATTCTTAGGTGCGACTATGCTAGGCATGCGCCGTTGGGCAATAGTTGGACTAGTCGCTGTTATGTATGAGCACGGCTATCGCGGCTGAAGCCGCTCCCACAGGGTTGCTGTTAGTCCCACAGGGTTGCTGTTAGTGCAGTGTCTGTCCCCATAGGGTTACTGCCATCTGGAAGGTCCTGATACCTGAGAATCGCTCCCACAACTGGGTTACTCCTAACTACTGAGTTGCTGCTCGCACGAGGTTTCTGCTGACACTGCAATTACTCCGCCAAAAGCGAGGTGCGGTATCAAGTCGGAAGCGGTAATTTTGACTGTAGCCCCGGCTACCGTTGGCGTCCGGCAAAAAACAGACGTTCGAATCCTATTTTCACGTCAGGTGTCCAAATCGCATGCAGAGCGGGTTTGGGTTTCTTGGACCAATCAAAAAGCGTGTAATATTTGAGCCAACTTGGAAGATCCCATCGGAGAGAAATGCTATTCAATGAAAACAATATGACGCGAGCACACCAATTGCCGCTACCTATCGTAATTTTGATTTCCGCACTTTTCCTGCTGTTCGGAAGTGGCGCCAGTGCAAGTGCTAATCCTGCGACGACTAAAATGGCTGATCAAATGCTTGTTGCGATCGGTGGACGGACGGCGTGGGCCGAACTAAAAAACACGATTAACGGCTCTGTGCAAAACCGGGCGAATGAACCGACGGTCGTGTATGCAGTTATCACGATGGACTTTCAGAAACCCCGGTTTCGCATCGAAACGACGGCGCAAGATCTGCACCTCGTCAGAGTGATTAACGGAGACAAGAGCTGGCGACTACGGCTATCGGGCAATATCGAAGATGTGCCTGAATCACTCATGCAAGACGAGCTGCGCTGGTATGGTGCCCACCTTTATCGGACGATTCATAGAATAGCCGCCCGAGATCCCGCGATCAGCCTGGACATCGACGATCAAGGCCGCCTCCAGATCTTTGCAGATGGCGAGCGAATCCTCTGGCTTCGGCTCGATGCCAAGGGCGAGCCATACGCCTTCGGTGCTTACAGTGATGAAACTGGCAGCCTTTCAGGGCCCTGGACTTTTCAGCAAGGCGCAATCCACCATCCGACTTGGACGTCCAGCGCGGACGGCACGTGGCGCGCATCGATCAGGCGGCTTGACCTGAACGTTCCTTTGCACGAGCAAATGTTTGTTCGACCCGAATCAGAAAATTAATCGCGCTCTTCGCACTGTAGCCTGCTATTTCCGGTCATTCTCTAAAGCATTGTCAACGTCTCGAAAGGCCTATGGATCCGTCCGAACCAGGAATGCTCGACATGTCAGCGTCTTCACTGCGCTTACAGCAAATCACTGCAGGGATCTAACGATGTACGCCGGTATGCCGATGGCAGATTCACCTGTACCGATGACGATTAGCGCCGCTTGCTTGTATACCGCAGTGCATGCACCAAGCGATTCCGCGAACATAAGGTACGCACTCATCTTTTCCGAAACATGATTATTTTTTCTGGCCAGGCTAATACCGACGCGAATAGCTAAAGTCTGACGGGGCTTGCCGTTTTAAATCTTGGTTCGACTCGTATTTTCCGTATTTTCCTGACGCGGCCTAGTCTGGCGCCCCAAACTTTGCAAACAGCTCAGCCCCAGTCAGGTCTTGCGTCTCGTTCGCGAAATGATAGTACGACGGCTTCTCGTCGATGAATACCTGACTCTCGAAAACCAGATCAACACCGTCATCGAACAGACCGACAGGAATCATGTGCTGCCCCGACTCCTTAATTCTATAAAACAAGTGGGCGCCACATTGGCGACAAAACCCGCGCTCCGCCCACTCGGATGAATTGAACACCGACAAATGCTCTTCTCCGCTGATAGTGACAGCCTGCCCACAGTCGACTTCCATGAAAGGCCCGCCGCCCCAGCGGCGACACGACTTACAATGGCAAGCGCCGACCGAGTTTTTCACGCTTTCAGCTTTGATTCGGATCGAGCCACACAGGCACTGGCCTTGCAGATCAATGTTTTGCGACATGTCTTTCTCCCCCAGTAGGCAGATGCTCTAAGTAAGTATAGGGGTCAAATTCAAATTATCGGTGCTGATCGATAAGGATCTGATTTCCGTCGGGATCAGAGAGCATTATGCTGGCAGGACCCGTCGTCGAATCGTCCGCCTCGCTACTTAGCTCAATGCCCTGACCTTTAAGATCGCGCTGTATCTCACGCACGTCTGTAAACGACTCAAGGTCGTTGCCACTTTGATCCCACCCAGGATTGAAGGTCATTATGTTTTTTTCAAACATGCCCTGGAACAGACCGACTACATTGCCATCGTTCTCCAATATCAACCAATTTTGCTGGGCGTCACCGCCGATCACCTCAAAGCCGAGTTTTTCGTAAAAACTTTTTGACATTGCGAGGTCATTGACTGCAAGGCTTACCGAAAATTTCCCCAGATTCATGATTAGTCCCCTGTTGGTATTGAACCAGGGCAGATCTTAACATTTCAGTCTCGTCAGAAATGATAGACCGACGCCAGGCACCTGACGGTTACAGTCAAGGGCGCCTTAAGTCACAAGCAGACCATGGAGGCATGGAACGTAGAATACATTCTTGGCCTACCTCAATACCCCGCCATTGACCTGCGCGAAGGTGTACCAAACGGCGAACACGCTAATACTCAGAAACGCAAACTCGAGAACGATCTGTGACGTTCGGATAACGCTAGCTACATCGGCGAGCACAAAACCTCGAAACATGATCACGACTACCGAACAAAGCGATATCGAATAGAACGGGAACGCCCAAGCGTTTCGCAGTAGCAACGCCAACGCACCGAGCAGTCGCGTCAACGCAGCGATGACTGTAGTTACGATCACCCACCCGGGAATCTCGCTGATGTAAATAGCGTATTCGGCTCTAATCCTGCCTTCTGCGACCAGCGCATTCCAGTGTTCCGGTGACGACACGAAGAACGAAAATAACACCAGGCCAGCGTACGCTGCGCCCCATATAAAAAGAATTCCTGCAATACTCCAGTACACAATCGGATTATTCATGGCTCTATTTCAAACTAAACCCACTTCAATCGTCGAGTCTGCTTCGAGTCAGTGGTGGTCAATAAGAATAATACGTAATAATTGGTGACCAAAGGGCACCGGCTGTTATGCCGGCAAGCCGTAATTAAATTTTTTCATCGGTCGCTTTCGAGCGTACATAGACTTCCGTTCTAAGAGTCCAGCTGCGTGCGCATGATTGAAGGTCAGTCGGAATTCTATCAACAGGCCAACGCTCTCGAACACTTTTTCTAATTGCGTGCAGCAGCCCTGCCGCCCACGGATCAGAAAATCAAAGCGGTGGTCTTTTTTTTGATCACGTGCGAAACGGTAATGCCGTGTCTGCCTTGATTTGTTTCAGGACAATATTCGAACGCACCTGCGAGACCCCCGGCAGCTTGAAGATAAAGTCGTCCAAAAAGCGATTATAAGCCTCCATGTCCTCGACAACGACACGCAGGTGAAAGTCCGCCTCACCGCTCGTCGCGAAACACTCGAGCACCTCGGGGTGCTGCAGGATTTCGCGCTCGAACTGTTCGACGTTTTTCTTTTCGTGCCGCTCGAGCGAAACCAGCGTCATTGAGGACAACTGGAACCCGGCCTTGTGCGCGTTCACCTGCACCGCATAACGATCGACGACGCCGGATTCCTCAAGGGCCCGCACGCGGCGCCAGCAGGCCGACGCCGACAGCCCAATTTTCTGTGCGAGCTGCTGCATCGTTATGCGGCAATCTTGCTGCAGCTCTGCAAGGATCGCGCGGTCACGGGAGTCGAGCTTCATTATTTCGCCAGTGTCTGTTTATTCGCAATATTTTTACGCTTTTTTTATATTTTTGCAATATTTTTGCGTTTTTAACGCTGTGAGCGATCATTTTGGAATCCGCTTGCAGCCGTTTTCTGCGATGATTAGCGGTCTTCCGCGCAATCCGTCGAAAGGACCGTAGATGGCCTCAAGAGCCCCGTTGCCTCGCTACCCGCTGGATAACTACGAACTCGATGACCGTTACCGCCGCGAGTCGGGCCGCGTGTTCCTTACCGGCACGCAGGCGCTCGTGCGAATCCCGTTAATGCAACGCACGCTCGACAAGGCGCAGGGCCTCAACACGGCTGGTTTTATCAGCGGCTACCGTGGCTCCCCGCTCGGCAGTTACGACATGGAACTGTGGCGCGCGCAGCAACACCTCAAAGAAAACAATATCGATTTTTTGCCGGCTGTTAACGAGGACCTTGCCGCCACCGCGATTCTTGGAACGCAACAGGTGGAAGCTGAGCCCGGCAAGACGGTCGATGGTGTTTTCGGAATCTGGTATGGCAAGGGCCCCGGTATCGATCGGTCCGGCGATGCGCTGAAACACGGCAATGCTTACGGCAGCTCGCCGCACGGCGGCGTACTGGTCGTCGCAGGCGACGATCACGGCTGCGTATCGTCCTCGATGCCACATCAGTCCGACGTAGCTTTCATGAG
>JABDKF010000257.1 GCA_013003155.1 Woeseia sp.
GTCCAGCCGATATAGCGCAGCATCATCTCGGCGGACAGGATCAACGAGCCTGGATTAACCCGATTCTTGCCGGCAAAGCCCGGGGCCGTGCCGTGAGTGGCCTCGAATACGCCCACGCCCTCGCCGATGTTGCCGCCGGGCGCGATGCCGATTCCGCCCACCTGCGCGGCAAGCGCATCTGAGATGTAGTCTCCGTTCAGATTCAGCGTCGCAATGACGTCGTAATCTTCCGGACGCATCAGAATTTGTTGCAGGAAGTTATCCGCAATTACGTCCTTGATCACAATTTCGCGATCAGTCACCGGGTTTTTGAAACTCAGCCACGGACCGTCACCGATAGGCTTGGCGCCGTACTCGACTTTCGCAAGTTCGTAGCCCCAATTGCGGAACGCGCCCTCCGTAAACTTCATGATGTTGCCTTTGTGCACCAGCGTCACCGAGCCGAGGTCGCGATCGATGCAATACTCGATGGCTTTGCGCACGAGGCGCTCCGAGCCTTCGCGCGATACGGGCTTGATGCCGATACCGGAGCTGGCTGGAAAACGAATCTTTGTCACGCCGAGTTCGTTTTGCAGAAACTTGATCAGCTTCTGTACTTCCGGTGAGCCCGTCGGGTACTCGATACCGGCATAAATGTCTTCCGTGTTTTCGCGGAACACGGTCATATCGACCAGGTCAGATTCGCGCATCGGTGTCTCGACACCCGGAAAGTAACGAATCGGTCGTACGCAGGCGTACAGATCCATCGTTTGCCGGATGGCGACGTTTAACGAGCGAATGCCGCCACCGGTCGGTGTTGCCAGAGGCCCCTTGATAGAGACCACGAAATGCTTCAACGCATGCAACGTTTCCTCCGGCAGGAATTGGTCTTTCCCGTATTTGTCGACGGCAGCCTGCCCGGCATAGACCTGCGCCCAGCGCACCTTCCGCTTGCCTTTAAAGGCAAGCTCAACAGCGGCATTCACGACATCGAGCATGACCGGCGTGACGTCGATCCCGATGCCATCGCCTTCGATAAATGGAATAATCGGGAAATCCGGAACATTCAGGGAATGGTCGGGATTGACGGTAATCGCGGCGCCGTCAGCGGGCACCTTGATGTGGTCATATTGCATGGAATCTCTCTGTGTCGGGAATCGTCCGGGAGGCCGCATTGTACCGATACGCGCAGACAGGCACACCCCGGCGGCATCCTTACGGATTTATAAGCGCTGGCAGCTCGCGCAGCTCTGTATCCTAACCGGGCTTTTGTCCACCGTGCCGTCTGGTCGCAATGCGCGTCACGCCCAAACGACTCATGGCACCGCGGCTTTCGTTGGCAGCACGGCTCGCAAAATGAAATACCCGGCAAGTCCCGATATCAGCGAACCCGCGATAATCCCCAGCCGCTCGTCAAACAGCAGGTTGACACCGCTGGTCTCAAACGCCAGTGAGGCGAGGAACAGGCTCATGGTAAAGCCGATGCCGCACAGCAGCGACGCACCGTAGACGCTACCCCAGCTCAGGTCCTCCGGAAGCTTTGCGAGTCCCACCTTTACACTAAGCCAGCAAAACCCGAACACTCCCAACTGTTTGCCGAAAAACAGCCCGGCGGCGACACCCAGAGGTACCGGGTGCAACAGGAAGTCGAGGGAAACGCCTTTGAGAGTAACGCCCGCATTAGCGAAGGCAAACAGCGGCAAAATAAAATACGCGACCCCGGAATCGAGGTCGTGTTCCAACTCCTCGAGCGGCGATGACTCACCGTCGGGCGCACGGTAAGGAATAAACATGGCCAGCACAACGCCGGCGAGCGTTGCGTGGACGCCGGATTTTAATACGGCAACCCACATCACAAGACCGACCAGCAAATACGGCGTTTTCTCAAGTACGCCACGTCGGTTCATAAAAAACAACGCGAGCAGACAGGCCGCCGCGGCAATCAGTGCCATATTCGATAAACCACTGGTATAGAACAGCGCAATAATGACGATTGCGCCGATGTCATCAAAGATCGCAACCGACACGAGCAGGATGCGCAGCGAGGCCGGCACTCGATCGCCAAGTAGGGCAAGAATGGCGAGGGCGAATGCAATATCGGTGGCCGCCGGAATCGCCCACCCTTGCATGGCGACGGCATCGCCCCAGTTGATCCAGACGTAAATGAGTGCCGGAATCAGCATGCCGCCGACGGCCCCGGCAAGGGGCAGCGCCGCCTTGCGCAGACTTGAAATCTGCCCGCAAACAATCTCACGCTTTAATTCGAGGCCGACCAGCAGAAAGAACAAGGCCATGAGTCCGTCGTTGATCCACAACAACAACGGCTTGTCGATCCCGACTTCTCCCAGTCGAATCTCAAAAGGAATCGTGATCAGAGAGTCATAGAGCCACGCGAGTGGCGAGTTTGCCGCAATCATGGCGAGAATGGCCGCCGTTACCAGCAAGATGCCGCTGGCGGACTCAAGCTTTAGAAAATGACGTATGACCTGCAGCACTGCTTTCTCCGGAATTCACGATGGCAATTTAAGGAGCGTGAGTTTACCGACAACTG
>JABDKF010000272.1 GCA_013003155.1 Woeseia sp.
GTCCATAGAAACAGCACCGCCGCCAGGATCAGGGCGACCGGCGACGCGGTCGCGCCGGCCGCGGCGGATCCGGCGAGGATTGCGAAGCTGCCGGCAAGGCCGCCAACGACGATATTCATCCAGGTTCGCGGTTTAAGCCAGACCGTGTAAATGACGCCGTAGGTGAATGCGCCGAGAAAGACAAAGAATGCGGCCAGCCAGTTCGTTGCCAACGTCGCAGCGGCGACAGCAAGCAGCAGTGCCAGCAATATGCCGCCTGCCCACTGCAGGTTGGCCTCAAACCGGCCCGTAACGAACGGCCGTGATCGCGTGCGGGTCATTCGGGCGTCGATCTCGTGTTCGTAGAACTGGTTGAACGCGCCCGCGGCGCTCGATGCAACCAGCGTCGCGATGCCGAGCACGAGTACCTGCATCGCGCTTAACGAATGGCCCGGTGTGACCGCAACACCGGTCAGCGTGCACGCCATGATCAGGAAGCCGAGGCGAACCTTGGCCGTGTGATAGATGAGCTTGAGTGAGCCGGTCATTTTCGCGTAGACGGCGCGTTGACCTGCTTAACTAAGCGGCCATACTTCGGACAGGTATTTCCAGTTCACGAAGTAATACAGCACGAATGCAATGAAAAAGACCGCGACCAGCATCGCCGTGCCGGGAATTTTCAGCGACTCGGAGCTGCCGTGCTGTGCAACGGCCGCCGCCGCCGGTGGCACTGGCGGATAGCTGGGCTTCTCGTCCGTGCCAAGCTTCTTGCCAAAAAACACCGAGCTGACGATCACGACGACGAACATGAGCCCGCCCAGCGCCGCCATCACCGCGAAAATGCCGTTCAGGCCCATCATCAGGAATGCGGCGGACGGGTAGTCGAACGGCAGCTGCGCGTCGGCAAACGTCATGTCCCAGTGACGGCGCGCGACGCCGAGCGTGCCCGCTCCCATCATGAACATCGATATGCCGGCAACGCCTATGCCGAAGACGTACGGTTGCCACTGCGCGATCTTCTTCATCTTCAGCTCGCGGCGAAAGATCAGCGGCACGAGATAGTAGGTGATGGCCATAAAGGCGAGCGTTGTGCCGGCGACGACGGTGCCGTGGAAGTGGCCCGGGACATACAGCGTGTTGTGCATGATCAGGTTGATCTGCTCGGTGCCCATCACGACCCCCGAGATGCCGCCGATAAAGCCGAAGAAGACCAGCGACATGAACATGCCGGCGAAAGCCGGGTTGCTCCACGGAGCCTTGCGCAGCCATTCGAACAGGCCCTTGTTCAGCCCTCTTGAGCGTTGCGCCGCCTCGATGGAGCCCGGGACCGTCATGCCGTGGACCATGCTGCCGAGTACGGCGAGATACATCGCATAGCTGGTGTTGAAGATCTTCCACTCTGCGCTGAAGCCCGGTTCCACGAGCAGGTGATGCGCGCTGGCAAGCTGCAGGAACAGGATATACATGAGGAACGCCATCCTGCTGACCTTCTCGGACAACGGACGAGCGCCAAAGGTCAACGCCGCTATCGCGTACCAGACGGAGACATGTGCAGCCACGTTGATCTGCTGGGACGAATGACCCATGGCCCACCAGATCATCTTGTACAGCACGGGGTCTATGTGCGCGACCAGGCCAAGGGACCACAGCAGCGTCGGGATCAGAATTATTGCCCCGGACGCAATGGTGAACACCGCAATTATCGCCGCCGTCAAAGCGCCGAAGGTGACAAGTGGAATCGATCCTTTGTACGTTTTCTCGCGCTTCGCAACTACAAGCGTGCCGAAAAAGACGCCGCAGCCAATCAACGCCCCGACGGCGAACAGGATGATGCCGAGATAGAACGGAGGCTCCGCCTGCATCGGGACGTAGGACGTGAACATCACGCTGGACTGTCCGCGCAGCACGGCGATATTGGTGATGATAGCGCCTGCCAGCATCAGGCCGAAGCCGGTCCAGGCCCATTTCGGCCCGGCAATCCGACTGCCGAGCAGGACTGCGGAAGCAAAGTACAGCACGGCCATCTCGAAGAAGATGATCCACACGAGCAAGACGTCAAAGCCGTGCGCGGTCAGCGCGAGGTAGAACCAGTCCGCTGGCAGGAAATGCACGGCTGGCCAGCGCGTCAAGGCAACAAGGAGGCCGAACAGGCCGCCGATTGCAAGAAAGACAATCGCGACGACTGCGTTTGCCTTGATCAGTTTCTCCGCCGCCAGGTCGACTTTCAGGCCTGTGGTCGGGCATGTGCGGAACTGGGTCATCATCG
>JABDKF010000275.1 GCA_013003155.1 Woeseia sp.
AAAATATCGGCGCTGCGCTGATACAGCTGGCAGGACAACTTGCCGTTCGCCACGTAGAACTGAAACAGGCAGTGGCACGGCGGTAACGCCATCTTGTCGAGCTCGCCCACGTTCCATGCGCTTACGATCAATCGACGGGAGTCCGGATCTTTCTTTATGCGTTCCAGCACGTCGGTTATCTGGTCAACGGTGCCGCCGTCGGCACGCGGCCAGCTGCGCCACTGCACGCCGTAAACCGGTCCGAGCTCGCCCTGCTCGTCCGCCCACTCGTTCCAGATCGAGACGCCATTGTCTTGCAGATAACCCACATTGGAGTCACCTCTCAGAAACCACAGCAGCTCGTGAATAATGGATCGCAGGTGCAGCTTCTTGGTGGTAACCATCGGGAAACCTTTGCCCAGATCGAAACGCATCTGCAGGCCGAACAAACTCAGAGTACCGGTCCCGGTGCGATCCTCTTTGCGCACGCCCTGCTCACGTACCGTGCGCATCATCTCAAGGTATTGCTGCATGTCAGACCTCAGCTCTTTGCGGCGCGCCGTCGCGATGTGCCAACCAGAATAGCACCAGTCCAAGCAAGATCATGGGTGCCGATAACACCTGCCCCATGGTGACCCAGCCGAGTGCCAGGTACTCGAGATGTGCGTCCGGAACCCGAAAAAACTCGACGAAAAAACGGAAAACACCGTAGCCAACCAGGAAAACGCCTGAAACGGCACGATACGGCCGGGGCTGCGAAGAATACACCCAGACAATGGCGAACAACACGAAGCCCTCGAGCACGGCCTCGTAAAGTTGTGATGGATGCAGCGCCTGGCCGCCGACATTAAAGCTCCACGGTACATCCGTCGGCTTGCCCCACAACTCGCCGTTAATAAAGTTACCGATACGACCGAATCCAAGACCGAGCGGCGCAAGCGGCGCAACGAAATCGCCCATCTCCCAAAAGCGACGTCCCAGTTTGCGCCCAAATAACCATAGCGCAACCATTACCCCGGCCAGCCCGCCGTGAAACGACATGCCGCCTTCGGTAATCTTAAAAATGTACAGCGGGTCGCTGATGAGTTGTTCCCAGCCATAGACCAGGCAATAGCCAAGGCGGCCGCCAACGATAACGCCAATCATGCAATAAAAAATCAGATCGTCGACTTGCACAGGTTTGACAGGCGTCCATGACTTTTCTGCGCGGCGCCGCGCCAGCCACCACGCCAGTACAAAACCGATGACGTACATCAGCCCGTACCAGCGCACTTTGAAAAATCCGATCTCGAAAATCACCGGATCGAAACTGGGATAGGTCAGCATGAAAGCGAGCTTGCCTAATCGTGCAGGCTGAGTCCAGCGCCGCTCGGGCATTCCGGTATAGTGCGGTTCTTCTCCTTATTTGGCTCGCCAATCTGATGTCAGCTAACCCCGGTGGCAACCGGCTCGCACGTGAGTCCAGCCCTTATCTGCAGCAGCACGCGGACAATCCGGTCGACTGGTACCCGTGGTGCGATGCGGCGTTTGAATTGGCGCGGCGGACGGACCGGCCGGTATTGCTGTCAATTGGCTACTCTTCCTGCCACTGGTGCCACGTGATGGCCCACGAGTCGTTCGAAGACAGTAAGACCGCAGAGTTGATGAATGATCGCTTCGTCAACATCAAGGTTGACCGGGAAGAGCGGCCGGACGTCGATCGCATCTATCAACTGGCACAGCAACTGTTGACACAACGCCCCGG
Organism: Woeseia sp.; assembly: GCA_013003155.1. Classification (GTDB taxonomy): domain Bacteria; phylum Pseudomonadota; class Gammaproteobacteria; order Steroidobacterales; family Woeseiaceae; genus Woeseia. Next base: position 1,724 of record JABDKF010000275.1, read on the forward strand.
CGGCTGGCCGTTGACCATGTTTCTCGACCCGACCGACCAGCAGCCGTTTTTCGGTGGCACGTACTTTCCCAATGAAGCGCGCCACGGCATGCCGGCGTTTATCGAATTATTAACGCGTGTCGCGGACTTCTATGCTGAGCAGCGCGACGAAGTTGCCAGCCAGACGGCGCAGCTGGCCAGAATTTTCGAGCAGCTCGAGCCTCAGGCCGGCGAAAACACGGTCAAACTCGACGCAACTCCGTTGCAAGATGCCCGCAAAAAACTCAATGAGCAGTTTGACCGTGAGTACGGTGGCCTTGGCGGCGCCCCGAAATTTCCGCATCCGGCCACGCTCGAGCACCTGTTGCGGCAATGGCGTGCAAGCGCGCACCAGTCAGAGCCCGATGTCGACGCATTGTATCTCGTCTCGCTAACGCTGAAACGAATGGCGGACGGTGGCATACGCGATCATGTTGGCGGCGGATTCTGTCGCTATTCTGTCGATCGCTATTGGCAGATTCCTCATTTTGAAAAAATGCTTTACGACAACGGCCCGCTGCTCGCGATCTACGCGCAAACCGCCCTGGCAACTGGCGAACCCGAGTTTCACGACATAGCCCGCGAAACTGCGGACTGGCTGTTGCGCTCGATGCAGTCTCCCGAAGGCGGCTTTTACGCAAGTTTTGATGCCGATTCGGAAGGCGAGGAAGGCCGGTTTTATGTCTGGACACCGGATGAAGTGCGCGCGCTCCTGAACGAGGATGAATACCAGGCAATGGCGCGTCTTTACGGTCTGGACCGGGATGCCAATTTTGAAGGGCGCTGGCACTTGACGGTACAGGAGGACAGCGACGCGCTGGCAACCGAGCTAGGCCTCAATAAAACCGAACTCAAGGCGCGGGTCGATGAGGCACGCCGCAAGTTGTTCGCAGCACGCGAGCAGCGCGTGCCCCCTGAGCGAGACGATAAGCAGCTAAGCGCGTGGAACGGCCTGGCTATTCGTGGCCTGGCTATCGCTGGCAGATCGCTGGAGTCCAGGGAATTGACGGGGGCAGCACAACGCGCAACCGATTTTGTACGCAATCACCTGTTCGTCGACGGGCGCCTGCTGGCCAGTTACATGGACGGCATTGCGCGTTTTCCTGCCTATCTCGATGATCACGCATTCATGCTGGATGCGTTACTTGAGCTGTTGCAAAACGAGTGGCGTCCCGAGGACCTCGATTTCGCCGTAGCGCTGGCCGATCTCTTGCTGGAATTTTTCTTTGACGATAAAAACGGCGGCTTCTTTTTTACCGCGAACGATCACGAAGCGCTGATCATGCGACCCAAGTCAATGGCGGATGAAGCGCTGCCATCGGGCGCAGGTGTCGCCGCGTTGGCCTTGCAAAGATTAGGCTTCATGCTCGGTGAGTCGCGTTATCTCGACGCGGCCGAAAAAACCTTAAAACACGCATGGCCGGCACTGCTGAGCCACCCACACGCGCATGTCAGCTTGCTCAATGCCTTGCAGGAATACCTGCAGCACCCGGAGATTGTCATTATTCGCGGTGACGCAACGGAAAGCCGGCAGTGGCGCGATGCCGCCAACCGGATATTTGCGCCGCAGCGCCTGGTTTTCGCCATAGACGACGGTATCGCCTTGCCTGGTGCACTCGCCGCACGCGTTGCAAAAACAGGAGAAACAGTTGCGTGGCGTTGCAGTGGCAGCGTCTGCTCGTTGCCCATAACCCGTTGGGAAGCCCTCGCAGCGGTATTGCGCGAGTCCTAGAGCACCCTCAATAGGCGGTCAGCAGCGTGCCGGTCGTCGGCACAACTTCTGTACCGCCTGCCGCGGCAAAACGCACGGGCAACGATTCATGGCGTGTGCCCGCATTTTTGATAACGGCAAAATGCAGATGTGGCCCGGTCGAGAAGCCGGTATTGCCGGAATCCGCGATGTATTGACCGCGGTTGACGCGGTCACCTTCCTGTACCCGTATCGTGTTCCAGTTCAGATGTGCATAGATGGCAAAGGTGCCGTCGTCATGCAGCACGCGGATGAGATTCGCGCGCGCCCCGGCTTTGTCCGGCACGAGACTACTCTTGAAGTTCGTTGAGGCGACCTCGACAACGACGCCGCCGCGAGCGGCCAGCACGTTGCTGCCGACCGGCATCACAATGTCGATCGCGTAGGCGCTGTCGGGCGTGGTGTGGGTGATCGCTTTCGGCCAGGATTGGGATATCCGGTAGCTGACCGCAGCCGGAAACGGCGCGCGATACGGCTCGGTAGGCCGGTGCACCGCGTCGGGATCACCGTACAACCAGCTGAACCTCTGCCGTTTAACGGCGCCGACCGCGGCGCTGTCGGCATTGATCGCCAGCAACTCCAGGCTGCTCTCGGCGGGCACCAGCCATTTGCCTGTAAAACCTGCATCGCCAGAACCTGCTGCGGCCGGCAACAGGTGAACGTGCACCGGCGCGTACAGCGAATTGCGCGCGAGGAGAATGACCCGATCGTCGACCTCAACCCATTCCAGCGTCACCTCGCCTGTACGGCTCGTGCGCAAACTGCGGATTTCAACGTCATCAGCGTCAACCGGTTTGCGGTCGGTGTAAATCATTTCTCCGTCTGCACCGGGAAACTTGTACAGCGACTGCGCGCCTGCCGCAAAATGCAGCAGCATTCCACAAGCTAGCAACGCCAGACGCCAGGTCGCCATTGAGCAGAGCGGCCCTAGCCGATATCCCTGCGCTGCCAGCCATCAGGCGTCCGGCGAATTTCGTAGGCAGGCCAGTAGTGGTTATCCGGCTTCAAAGTGATGACCTCGACGGCACCGTTCCAGGTCACGGTTTTCAATCGCAATGAAGTTTGCGCGCGCTTCTGCGCCACCGTTTCCGTAAAGCTCTGCAAATCGGGTGTCTCGGTGTCGTCAACGGCCACCACGCGGCGCCCTGCCCAGAGACCGTAGCGCGTCGCCGGCGATCCGTAACTGAAAAAAGCCACGTAGACACCTTCTGTATCTATGCCGCGCTGCGCGGCCATTGCGCGATGTGGGTCCTGCAGCAGCGCACCCGCCCATGACAGCACGCGATCAATCCCCATGCCGTCGAGGGGGACCGTTGAAATGTCCAGTTGCAACGCCGTACCGTCGCGCCAGACCGTCGCTGTAACTTGCGGCTTTTGCACGGCGCGTTCCAGCTGCCGGAAGCTCGTCACCAGCTGATCGTCAATTGCGAGAATCATGTCGCCGTTACGCAATACATTCGCGGCGGGCGAGCCGGCAACAATCCGCTGCACGCTAAGTGCACGGCGCCCTTTCGGGTCATGCCGCTCCAGCTTGCGCAGCCAGTCTTCATCCAGCCCCAGCTTGCGGGCCGCAAACAGCGGCGCGTAGCCAAGCTCGGTTTCGAGTGAGTAGATAGGTTTATCGCTGCGTACGACGTCGACGATTTCAATCAACAGGTCGCTGCTGATCCCGCCGTTGAACTGCCCCGACTCGCCGCCAGACTGGTAAGCGAAGCTCGACCATTTGGCCAGCACTTCCCCACGATTATTAGTGATGACACCGTCAAAATCTCCCGGCCCGGTCACCAGCGAAATTGCTTCCAGGTTGCTGTCGCGAAAGCGCAGCGTCCGTGATAACGGCAACACTAGAGGATCGACCGAGGCCACGGTGCTTTCCTGATGCGCCACCTGGTGATCACCCTTCAAGCCAACGACCCAAACTTTTGCGCCCGGCTGCAAGGGCCGTTTATCAAAGCGCGCGGCGCGCACGGGCGTGTCGCCGATCAGCGCCGGGTCGTAGGAGACAACGGCGATATTGTGTAGCGGGTGTATGAATTCAACTTTGCCGGAGACTTCCAGCGAACCGGCAAAAGTTATCGTGACATCACCCATCGCAACGGGCACCGTATTGCGATCGACGAGCACCAGTCCGCGCGAAGTATCGACAATCAGTCCGGTCCCGTAATAGTGCCGGTCTGCAACCCCGGAGATCGTGTAAGGCAGGTCAAAATTGACCATGACGAGCGACGGCACGATGGCGTCAACCCGCGAATCATCGTCTTTACTAAACCGGGTGCTGCCGCCTTCCGGCGACGACTTCGGCGGGCCGTCAGCTAACGGCCGGCACGGCCACAGGCCGGTTTCGTCATCGCGCGCGCAACGCTTCGCCGGGAACCACACGCGATCCATTTCCACGGAACGGACGATGCTGTTGCGGGGATCTTCAATGGTAAAAAACCGCAGTGTCGTTCGATCGCCGTCAGCAAGGTCACCCAGCGCGCGCTCGAGATCATCGATGGTACGGGTGGCGACGCCACCGACCTCACTTATCACGGCGCCGCGTGGCACCGCGGCCCTCGCCAGCATGTAGCCGGGACTGGCAACGTAGACGCCCTCGATCGACCGGTTGTAATGGCGCGCTTGCTGATAAGACAGGTTGTTCACGATCGCATCGCCGAACTCGAGAAATTCGTCCGGCGAAATGCGGTGCAGGTTTGTCACTTCGAGTTCTGCAACGAGGCGCCGCCCGCCGCGTTCCAGCTCCAATGTAACCGTCGCGCCGACCGTCGCATCCAGCAGCGCCGCCAAGGGCACGAACGACGTTATCAGTTTGTCGTTCGCCCGCACGAGAATATCGCCGGGTTGCAGTTTGCCATCGGCAGGAGAGTCGGGAACCACCTGGTGTATGACCAGCATGCCTGTCTGATCCGGAAAACGCTCCCGCGTCAGGGCTTCCGTTTCGGCGGTGAGGCCGAGGCGCGTCAGCTCATCGTAAGTCTGCCGTACGAATTCGGTTTGCAATGTGCCACGCGTAATGAGCTGGTCGTCCTGAATCAGACGCAATGCGCGCGCGATGCGGTCCAGCGGCAGAAAAAAACTGCTCGCCGCTGAATTAGCGCCACCAGCATTCAGAGCAACCACTTCGCCGTCGATGTTAACGACCGGCGAGCCGGATGATCCACCCGAGGTCCCGGATGCCGCCTGGAAGTAAAAGGTATTGAAGTCGTTGTATTTCCCGCGTCCGTATTCCGGTGCGCGGCGATCCAGTCGCGCGATGGTGCCTGCAAGAATGGATAGCTGTTCACCCGCATCGTTGCCAATTACGCGTATCTCCCGACCGATACTGGCGGCACCCGGCGTCAGCGGTAGCTCGGCAGGTTTGATGTATTTCAGGTCTGCCGGGTCGTAGCGGAAAAATCCAAAGTCGTGGACCGGGTCCCGGTAGATCGGAGTCAGACGTACCTCTTCGTTATTGAGAAACACCGCTTCGGCAACCACCGGTCCCGGCGTCACGACATGTCGATTTGTCAGGATCAGTCCGCGCTCCGCGTCAACGACGAATCCGGTTGCCTGCGACGAAGAATTCCATTCAGTATCAAATGCGCGGGTACTATCGACGCGGATCGAAACCACGCCGCTCGAGATGCGCTCAAGCGTCCCTATCCAGGCCGGTTCTTCGGCATGAACAACGGCCGGAAACAAAAAAAGCGCTGCCAGGAACGTACTGAGTCTGCTTTGCATAATCATCCAAAATTGCGGTTGGCGGAATCGGTTAGCAATGAGCCTCTACGCGAGGCCCAGTATTCTGGACTGGAAACAGCGGTACCGGTTCCCTTAACCGCATCAGCATTTAGGCAGTATGCCGTATTCGTGAACGAAAGGCGGTCTCAACCGGTGGGGCGGTAAGCGACATCGAGTTGCCGCGCCGCCTTGACGTCGTCGAGGCGCCGCACGGGCATAGTGAACGGCGCCTCTTTGTGTTTGCCGGGTTCCTGTTTGGCCTCTTCGATCACCGCGACCATGGCTTCGACAAAACGGTCGAGCGCTTCGCGGCTCTCCGTCTCGGTAGGCTCAATCAGCAGACACTCCGGTACCAGCAACGGAAAGTAGGTCGTCGGCGCATGAAAGCCGTGATCAAGCAGCGCTTTCGCCAGATCCATAGCGGTCAGCTGCAGCGTTTTTGCTTCGCTCTTCAGAGTGATAATGAATTCGTGACTGGCACGCCGCTCTGGAAACGCCAGACGAAATCCGGATTGGCGAAGTCGCGCCTGCAGATAATTTGCATTCAAGGTTGCGAACTCACCGATGCGGCGCATGCCGTCCCTGCCAACCATGCGCATATAGACATAGGCGCGTAACAGCACGCCCGCATTGCCCATGAAGCCGGACAACCGGCCAATGCTTTGCGGCAGGTCTTGCTCCGTTAACCAGTGATAGTTTGCGTCGTCACCGGCCCCGTCGCGGCCAACCACCGGCAATGGCATAAAGGGCAACAATCGTTTACCGACACCGACCGCGCCAGAACCCGGGCCACCGCCGCCGTGCGGTGTCGAAAAAGTCTTGTGCAGGTTCATGTGAATGACGTCGAATCCCATGTCACCCGGGCGCACCTTGCCAAGAATGGCATTTAAGTTAGCGCCGTCGTAATACAACAGGCCACCCGCGTCGTGAACGATTTTTGCAACTTCGACAATGCGGCGTTCAAATACGCCAAGTGTGGACGGGTTCGTCAACATTATGCCGGCTGTCCTCGGCCCCACCGCGGCCCGTAACGCATCAAGATCCACGTCCCCATCCTTGTCGGTGGGCAATTCCTTAACGGTGCAGCCGCACATCGTCGCCGTCGCCGGATTCGTACCG
>JABDKF010000288.1 GCA_013003155.1 Woeseia sp.
GACTCTGTCGGCAACGACGTTGCCGGCGAGTTGCTCCTACTGCGCGCCGCGATTCAGCGGTTGGAAAGCGGTGTATTCGGGCAGTGCGTCAAGTGCACTGCGCAAATCTCCGACAAACGGCTGGACCGTTACGCGTACGCAATGTTGTGTTCCGATTGCGCGAATCACAACGGCGCTGAGAGCGGCGAGGTTGAGTATCAGGCCTAGTCCAGTCGTCGGGAAAAGCGTCGTATCGCTGCAGTCATGGCGATGACCGTAAACAGCAGCAGCGCCAGAAGCTCCCGGTAAAGCTCCCATACGCTGGCCTCGCGCAGCATAATACCGCGTGTCATTCTGATGAAGTGTGTATTTGGCAGCACCTCACCTATCCAGCGCGCCGCGAGCGGCATACCATCAAAAGGAAATACAAAGCCCGTTAGCAAAATTGACGGCAATAGTATGAAAAAAGTCAACTGCATCGCCTGGAACTGGCTGCGCGCAACCGTCGAGAGAAACAGCCCCAGGGACAGGTTGGCCGCGATGAACACAGCGGCGGCAATGTACAAATCGACAAGGCTGCCGCGCACTGGCACCGCAAACAGCAAGCGACCCACACCAACAATCAGCGCCAGTTGTACGAGGCCGATCAGCACGTAGGGAATGATCTTGCCGACCATCAGCTGCGTGGTGCTTACCGGCGTATTGATCAACAGTTCGAGATTGCCGTGTTCGCGTTCGCGGACGATCGCAACGGCTGTAAACAACATCATCGTGAGCGTCAGGATGATGCCAATGAGGCCTGGCACGACGTTGACCGCAGTGCGGCCTTCCGGATTGTAGTATGGGCGCAGTTCAATCGTTGATTCGGCAGCGGTAGTTTGCAGATCGTCGAGGCTGAGCGGCATCGATCGCAGGCGATTCACAATGTTAAGAATTGTCGGATCCGCACCGTCGATGAGCAGTTGTGCGGCCGGACGCAGGGGATCAATGAGACGACGATCGAAGTCAGGCGGTATGTAGACGCCAATTGATATCTCGCCGCGCCGTAACTTTTCCTCGAGAATCTCCGCGGTGTCGACGTATTTCGTGACACGCATGACCTGAGATTGCTGCAAGCGGTCGATAAATTGCCGTGAGGCGTGTGACTGGGCCTGGTTTGCAACAGCGGCTGACAAGTCCCGAACATCAAAGTTGATGGCGTAACCGAACAGCAGTATCTGGATGACCGGTATGCCGACAATCATCGCCAAAGTGATCCGATCGCGCCTGAGTTGCTGGAATTCCTTACGCATCACCGCCATCAGACGGATCATCGGGATCATGCTGCGAGTTCCTCGTTCTTGCGCTCCAGTGTTACCGCGACAAAAACATCCTCCAGTGAAGGCTGCGTTACCGCACAGCGCGCCTGAACATTCGCCTCCCGCAGCAGTTGTTCGACAACCGCGACCGGCTCGCTGACAGAGCGCGGCAGCAGGACTCGCAGCCTGACCCCAAGCTGTGTCACGCTCGCGACGCGGTCATCCGCGCTAATTATCGTTTGTGCGTGGAACGTATCATCGGCAAGTACTTCAACGACCGACATGCCAATGGCGTGTTGCAATTCGGCCGGCGAGCCATCCGCGACCTTTACACCTCGATCCAGAATCGCGAGTCGATGGCAGCGTTCGGCCTCGTCCATGTAGTGGGTGGAAACCAGGATGGTTGTGCCCGCGTTGGCCAGTTCAAACAATTTGGTCCAGAAGTCGCGGCGGCTTTTCGGGTCGACAGCGCTGGTCGGTTCGTCCAGCAGGAGTAGTTCGGGTTTGTGAAGTACGGCGCAGGCGAGCGCGAGGCGCTGTCTTTGTCCGCCGCTCAATGTGCCGGCGAGTTGGCGTCGCCGATCGTTGAGGTCATATTGATGCAGGAGTTCGTCAATCCGTGCCTGACGCGTAGCGCGCGAAATTGCATAGATATCTGCGATGAACTGCACGTTCTCGAGAACCGTCAGCTCGTTGTACAGGGAGAATTTTTGTGTCATGTAGCCAATGCGTGGCTTTAAGCTTCGAGCGTCCGCCGGCAACTGGATGCCGAGTACCGTCGCCTCTCCAGCCGAAGGGGTCAACAAACCGCACAACATGCGAATCGTCGTTGACTTGCCGGAACCGTTCGGCCCGAGAAAGCCGTAGATTCGTGAGCGAGGCACATCGAGATCCAGCCCATCGACGGCGACCAGTGAGCCGAACGACTTGGTCAAACCTCGTGCTGTAATTGCTATGTCTGCTGCCACGGGCATGAACTAGTTGCGCGTCGCGCCGTCGATTCGTGCCTCGACAGGGATGCCGTCGGGTAGCCGGTCACCGTCCAGCTCAATATCGATCTTGGCGGCAAAAGTCAGCCTTCCCCGATCGTGCTCCGTCAACGCAAAGAAAGGCGTAAACGCGGATTCCGTGGCGACCCAGCGCACTCGACCCCGTAGCGGCGCCTCGCGTCCATCGACCAGGATGTCGGCACGGGCACCCGGTGCGACCGCGATCCGCATTTCTTCCGGAACGTAGACGCGCGCATAAGGCTGCTCGCCCGTTAACAGAATGGCAACAGGCTGACCGGGCTGCGGACGCTCGCCAACTTCGATAAGCCAGCTGTCAATAACTGCGTTTGCCGGCGCCAAAACTCGCAGTCCGCGCTGATCACGCTCGACCTGGGAGAGCCTCGCGCGCAAGATGGCCAGCCGCGCTTCCGCTTGCCGCAACTCCTCTACCGTTGTGCCAGTCAACAGCTCGGCGAGTCGGGCCTGCTGCACATCAAGCTGTGATTGAGCGGCATCTAGCGCAGATTTCGCACGGTCAAGAGTATCGGGTGCCGCCAATTTCCTGTCGAATACTTCGCGAGCCCGCTTGTATTCCAGGCTGAGAAATTCGACATCTTTGAGCGCGCCGTCAACGGCCGCCCGCGCCGCATCGATCTGTTCCTTGCGCGGTCCGCGTGTCAGTTCATCGAGCCTCGCTTGCTGCTGTGCGATGTTTGCTTCTGCTTCGTCAAGCCGTGCGTCGATTCGCGCCGCGTCTTGTTCCAACAACAGCTGCCCTGTTGCGACCGCCTCACCCTCGACCGCGTAGCGCGCTATCACGGGTTCCGCGAACTCTGCAGTCAATTCAATTCTGTCGGAGGCCAGTTGTCCGACAATCTGATTGTTGTTCTGACTATCGCAGGCGGCGCTCAATACGCTGATCAACAAGATTCCAAATCGCATCAGGTTTCACCCTTCTTAATGGCGGACAGCACGAGATCAACATGTGCACCGATAAACGCATCGGTATCGAGTTTGTGATGAGGCTGCATGATTAGCATCCAGACCACCGAAAACATCACCGGTGACAGCAACAGCTGCGGGAATTTCTCGATAGCGGACGGCGCAATCTCTCCCGACTGCACGCCGCGCCGTAACAGTCGTTGCAATGCGTCGAGGGCTTTTGACAACACGTTTTCCCAATACCAGCGCGTCAGGTCAGGGTGTTTAGGCCCCTCCGCAATCATCAGTCGGACCAGGTGCCGAACGCGCGATCGTGGCAGCTCCCGTGCTGTCTCGAGAAACGGACCCCGCAAAAATTCCTCCACGCCTAAATCCGTGTCATCGATGCGGGTCACTAGAGCATCAACACGCGGTGCGACAAAACTGCGAACCACGGCTTTGAACAAGTCTTCCTTGGTTTTGAAGTACAGGTACAGGAGACCCTTGCTCACACCTGCACGTTTGGCCACCGCCTCGACCGGCGTAGCGTCGTAGCCGTTGCTCGAGAACTCCAGCATTGCGGCTTCGGTAAGTTCAGCCGGGCGATCCTGCTTGCGCCGACGATAACGGGTTCTGGCCATGCTGCTTTCTTTACTGACCGTCCAGTCAGCAAGTCTAATTGATGACCGCCTAGTCAGCAATAGCCGCAAAAGCCAACGTTCATGCGGTCTCGCGGCCCTTTCGCAAGCCACTGAAAGTGGTAGTCTTCTCGCCCATGTTCACCTACATCGATCCGGACGTCCGCAAGCGACTGCTGCGTGACGGCAAGCTGCAGCGCATCGACGCCAACGGCCAGCGCGTCACGGCCGAAGGCGATGCCCTGCCCGGGACCCGCTCGTTAAGCATTCTCGGCCCCATTCCACTGCCGTTGCACCTCGGCGGTAACGATTACCGGGTCGATTGGTACGCGAGCGTTCGACACACCGAACTCAGCCAGGTGCAAGAGCTGGCTGACGAGCTGCGCGAGCGCGAGGGCCAGGCGTCTTTCGCGATGCTGGCCTCGTCGATGGCGGTTAACAGCGTATTGCTTTTCGGAAACCCGGCGGACTGGCAGGACCCATTGGTGCGCGTTCACTCCAGTTGCCTGACCGGCGATGTTTTCGGTTCGCAACGCTGTGAATGCGGGCCGCAGTTTGTCAGCGCAGTGGATCGTATTGCGAAGGACCCGGCGGGTGGCATGTTGATTTACATGTCCGGCCATGAAGGTCGCGGCATAGGCCTGTGGGCGAAAGCGGCAACTTACCTGTTACAGGACGCGGGGGAAAATACCTACCAGGCGAATCGTTCCCTGGGATTGCCTGATGATTCGCGCGATTTCAGCGACGCGGCTTCGTTGCTCAAATTTTTTCTGGGTGACACGTCGTTTCGCTTGCTGACCAACAACCCCAAAAAACTGGCGGACTTAAACGAGCAGGGATTGCGCAATATTACCCGCGTGAAACACATCACTGGCATAAGTGCTGCCAATCGGGATTATCTTGCCGCCAAGCGTGACTGGGGACATGCGCTGTCCGACGAGGATCTGGACAGCCGTTAGCCCAGGCGCTACTGCCGCCACAGGCGCATCGGTTCCGGCGCTGCAGCCATGTTCGAACGGAACGGATTAATATCTATGCCACCGCGCCGGTTATACCGCGCGTACACTGTGAGTTGCTTGCAGCCGCAGTGATTCCTGAGATCATTAAAAATTCGCTCGACACACAATTCATGAAAATCGGCGTGTTGGCGATAACTGACGAGGTAGGCGAGCAGTGAGCCGTGATCGATACGCGGCCCGACGTAGTCGATCAGGATGCTGCCCATGTCCGGTTGGCCAGTGACGGGGCAAACGCTTCGCAGCAAATGCGAATTGAGCGTTTCCGCTACCTCGTCCGTCGCGGTTTTCAGCAGCCCGGGATCAAGTTGATACTTTGTTAAGTGCGCCGCCGCGCGATCGATATTGTGCCCCGACATTTGGCGAATGTTTAAGCCCGCATCGTTGGCAGAAACAATACTTGCCTCGACGGGACTGCCGCACAGTTTGCCGAGATCCTCACCCACGCGGTCGATGACCTTACCGGCTGACTCGAAGCGGGTCATCGCAAAGGCATTCAGGTACAGTTTGAACGACTTTGACTCGACCAGGTTCGGCGAATCGGCCGGTATTTCGACGGACAAAACCGCCACATCCGGGCGTCCGGCAGCATCCAGCCAGCTCAGCTCGTAAGCAGTCCACAGGTCCACGCCGTGAAACGGCAGCGGCGCAGGCAGGTCGATCGCAGCACGACCCTCGGCACGTGGCACCGCGAACAAGTCGTCGGCATCGAGGGCTTTGGAATAGTCGGCAGTGCGTCCAAGCGGGTTGTCTTGCATAGCGTTAGTAGGGAGCCTGACAGCGCAAATCGCGCTAGTGTAAACTACACGACCTTTGAAATGTCCCGTTCTCCGGCCGGAACAAACAATTGTTGAAATTAATCAGCCATGCGCATGTCTTCGCACCTGAAGACAACGGCGTTTGCCACCTTTTGATTGGGGGCGGGCGCATTCTCGCGATCAGCAAATCGCTGGACGACCTGCGCTCAGCAACCGCAGAGGAAATTGATCTTGACGGCGCCCGTGTGGTGCCGGGCTTCATTGATGGTCACGCACACGTGACCGGCGGTGGCGGTGAATCCGGTTTCGCAAGCCGCGTGCCGCCGGTGCCTCTGAGCCGCTTCACGTCGGCCGGAGTAACGAGCGTCGTCGGCGTGCTGGGAACTGACGATACAACGCGCGATACGCGAGCATTGCTGGCACAAACACGGGCACTTCGGGAGGAGGGTCTGGGGGCGTGGTGTCACACGGGCGGCTATCATCTGCCACCGGTCACGTTTACCGGCAGCGTGCGCGATGACATTGTGCATGTCGATCCGGTGATCGGCGTGGGTGAGGTTGCAATCAGTGATCATCGTTCCAGTCAGCCGACGCTTGCAGAACTACTGCGCGTTGCCAGCGATGCGCACGTGGCAGGTTTGATTACAGGCAAAGCCGGAATTCTGCACCTGCACCTCGGCGACGGCCCACGCGGGCTGGAACTCGTGCGTCAGGCACTCGATACTACCGAGTTGCCGCCGCGCGTGTTTAATCCGACCCATGTCAATCGTCGCAAAGCACTCTTTGAAGAGGCACTGGAGCTGGCAGCGCGCGGTGTGACGATCGACGTCACAGCATTTCCTGTCGCAGAAGAAGAGGATGCGTGGTCCGCGACGGATTCCGTTATTCGTTATCTCGACAGCGGCAAGCCGCCAGCAAGAATCACGGTGAGCTCCGACGGCGGCGGCTGCCTGCCGGTATTTAACGAGCAAGGCGAGATGCTGTCGATGGACATCGGCAAACCCGCTGCACTAATCGACGCACTGGTCGACCTGTTGCAGAAAGGCGTTCCCCTTGCGTCCGCGTTGCCCCCGTTTACGTGCAACGTCGCCGAGTTATTGCGACTGCATGATCGCGGCCGCCTGGCAGTCAATTATGCGGCGGATCTCCTGGTGCTTGATGACAAAGGTGCCATCAGCGACGTAATGATCGGGGGGAGCTGGCATGTCCGCGCCCATCAGCAGGCCGTTTACGGGCAATACGAATCAAACATACAAAGCGGAAGCGAGTAACGCACCATGTGCCCATCGAGTGACAAGGACAAAGGCCAGCGCGGCTTTATCATTCCTATCGGCGGGGCCGAGGAGAAGCTGCACGACCCGGCGATACTCGATCGCTTTGTTGGCGTGTGTGGGGGCAAGCCGTCGCGAATCGCCATTATTCCAACGGCATCGGAACTCGAAGATACCGGCCGCAATTACGAGAAGCTGTTTCGCAAGCTGGGCGTGCGACACGCGCAGGTTCTAGGCATTGAAACGCGCAACGACTGCCAGGACGAAAAGCACCTCGATTACCTGAGCCGTGCGGACGGCGTTTTTTTGACCGGAGGGAATCAGCTGCGTCTGTCTACTACGTTGGGTGGCACGCCGGTTGCCCAGCTGATCCGGCGCCGCAATGTTGCCGGTATGCACGTGGCCGGAACCTCGGCCGGCGCCGCCTTCATGCCAGAACACATGATTGCCGGCGGCGACGTTGGCAGCACGCCGAGCCCGGACAAGGCGACGCTTGCACCCGGTCTCGGGCTTACCAACAAATTCATAATTGACCAGCACTTCCGGCAGCGTGACCGGCTTGGCCGGCTGTTGACGGCACTGGCCTACAATCCCTTTGCCGTGGGCATAGGGCTTGATGAAGACACGGCGGCATTTATCGGTGCGGACGATGTGCTCGAAGTGGTCGGCAGCGGCGGTATAACGATTGTGGACCCGTGTGATCTGAGCTACTCGTCGATGGACATTGCGAAACGCGGTGATCCCGTCAGCCTGATCGATATCAAGCTGCACGTGCTGATTTCGGGCGGCCGCTTCGAAATGGAGTCGCGCAAAGCGACGCCTGGCAACTAGCTGCTTTTTTTTTGCGATAAGCGATCGGCGGTCCGTGTACACTTACAACCAAGGCAGGAAGCGCCGCCGGGGTTTTCGCGTGTAGCGGAAACGGCGCTATCCGGTTTCTCCGTATTATAACAACGACGCCGCGGAGCTGACGTCATGAAAATTATCTCAACCAACGTTTTCGTTGGACCCAATGTCTACGCCCACTTTCCGGTAATTCGCCACGTTCTTGATCTGGGCATTCTTGAGGAATGGCCGAGTGCGCGCCTCGGCAAGTCGTTTATCGAGCCTTTGCTCGAGATGCTGCCGGGTTTGCATGAACATGGTTGTTCGTATCGCGAACCCGGCGGGTTCGTGCGACGCCTGCGAGAGGACGAGGGCACCTGGCTCGGGCATGTCATGGAACACGTTGCCATTGAACTGCAAAACGTTGCCGGATCCAAAGTCACGTTTGGTCGAACACGCTCGGTCGATGGACAGCCGGGTCAATACAACATGGTATTCCAGTATCTGGATCCAGAAGTCGGACGGGAAGCAAGTCGCTTGTCGCTTTCCTTATTGCACAGCCTGTTGCCTGCGGAGTTGCAGCCGGACAATGCACCGGGTGAAGACTGGGTATTTCAGGAAGCGCTCGAAAACTTTATCATCTATGCGCAGCGCCGTGCTTTCGGACCGAGCACCGCGTCCCTGGTGCGAGCCGCCGAGGAAAGAGGAATCCCCTGGATTCGACTGAACCGGCAAAGCCTCGTGCAATTCGGGCACGGTCGTTACCAGGAGCGGATACAGGCGACGACGACAAGCCACACCAGTAATATTGCCGTTGAGCTTGCTTCCGACAAAGAGGAAACGAACATTATCCTCAGGGATCTCGGGCTGCCGGTGCCAAGCCAGCGGTTGGTGCAAAGTTCCAGCAATGCCAAACGCGCGGCGGAGCGCATCGGTTACCCCGTCGTCTTGAAACCGCTCGCCGGAATCATGGTCGCGGCGTCTCCATAAACCTGCGCAGTGCGGAAGAGGTCGAAACCGCCTTCGCGAAAGCGCGGGAACACGGCCGCAATGTTATCGTTGAAAGTTACATAGAAGGATTTGATCACCGTCTGCTCGTCGTCAACGGCAAACTCGTAGCCGCCGCGAAACGCATGCCGGGCCACGTGGTGGGTGATGGCCAACACACGATCGAACAGCTGGTCGACATCGTCAACCAGGACCCGCGCCGCGGCATTGGGCACGAAAAAGTGCTGACTCGTATCGAGTTGGATCACCAGGCAGAGCGGTTGTTGGCAAAGTTGGGGTATGAACGAAACACTGTGCCCGCAAAAGACGAGATCGTCTATCTGCGATCAACAGCTAATTTGTCGACGGGCGGCACCGCCATCGATGTCACCGATTCGATACACCCTGATAACCGCGAGATGGCCGAGCGCACGATCAAGGCAATTGGTCTCGACATTGGCGGCGTAGATTTCCTGACGGAGGACATTACGAAATCCTACCGGGAGGCGGGCGGTGGAATCTGCGAAGTTAATGCGGGTCCCGGCTTTCGCATGCATGTCGCGCCGAGCGAGGGCACACCGCGGGATGTCGCTGGCCCCGTCATCGACATGCTGTTCCCGGCAGGACAGCCGAGCCATATTCCGATTGCCGCAGTCACCGGCACTAACGGAAAAACGACGACGTCACGCATGCTCGCGCACATCCTGAAAATGAGTGGCTTTCGGGTAGGCCTGACATCGACCGAAGGCGTCTATATCGACGGCCAGCTTTCCGTTTCCGGCGACATGACCGGCCCCA
>JABDKF010000293.1 GCA_013003155.1 Woeseia sp.
GCCTGCGGCGAGAGCCTCTTCAGAGTCGGCAAAGGCGTCGCGTTTCGCGAGTACACTGCCCCTCTTCCTGGAAGCATTTTGGTAGTCGCAAACTCGGCATCGGAATTGGCGCTGGTTGAGCGACTGGCCGCTGCCGGTCACGACATTCACGTGGTATCAAACCCGTCAGAAATTGGCGCGGAGTTGCAGAACCACGACATAGATGTCGTGCTTGCTTACTACAGCGCGCGTGATCTGGTTGAGAACGAAATGTCGTCCGTTGCAGGTGCGACTTTCATTCCCGTCGCAATGAACGGGACAATGGAAACCTCAGCGGCCAACGAACGTTATCAGCGATCGCTCTCCAGCGACGATAGCGTCTTGACCTACTTAAAGACGATCCACAAGACGCTGAAGTCACAATCGTGAACAAATCATTGCGCAGCGTGCCGCAAGGCACGCTGCTCCGGTTGATTGTGCGCTGGTCAGCGGCTCTCATTGGTGCACTCCTGTTACTGTCCTTGAGCGCTAACGCCGCCGAGGGTGAGTCGCGGAAGGGCAGCGGTCAGTTCGCGGTGACCTACCAGTTCAATTCGACCGACGGCTTCGAGAGTGCCATCGGCGCCCTGCCGATTGGCTCGATCGATACTCACGTGATGAATTTCGAGCTGCAGTACGCACTCACGGATCGGCTGACTGTCATCGCCGGCATTCCATACGTGCGCAAGCGCTACAACAACGGCCCGTTACCGCACGACCCGGCGCTGCTCGATCCGCCGCGGCCCTATATCGAGAACGTCGATGACGGTAGCTGGAATTCTGATTTTCAGGATTTCAACATCGGTGCGAAATACCGGTTGAAGGACGGTGCTTTTTCCGTTGAGCCGTTTGTTTTTCTTGGAGTGCCGAGTCAGGAGTATCCCTTTTATGGCAATGCGGCCGTCGGCCAGCAATTAACGCGGCTGCAAGTCGGGTCTTCGTTGATGTGGTACCCGGGCTTGTCCAACGCCTACTATGGCGCCGACATTGGCTATGTTTTTGTGGAGGAAACGCTGGGCGTTAGCGTCAACTACTGGAATATTCGCGCCGAGGCCGGTTACCAGTTCGGACAGCGCCTTACCGGCAGGCTGTTCGGCCTGCTGAAAAAAGGTTCCGGACTCTCGGTTCCTACCGACTTCCCGGGCTTCCCGACGCAACTGACTGATGAGCTGTGGTACCAGCATGATCGCCTGCTCAAACACAACTACTTAAACATCGGTATCGGCATCGACTGGGCGCTCAACGAACACTACAGTGTCTCGTCCAATTACATGGAGATGGTCTGGGAGGATCAGGTGAACATCCTCGACTACGCGTTTACCCTGTCACTTGTCCGTTCGTTCTGACGGGAACGGAGTCTCGTCCACCCACGCGAGCGTGGTCCGGGAAGTCGAGGGAACCATCCTCGACTACGCGTTTAGGCTGTCACTCGTTTAGACGCTCTAACCGAAACAGAGTCTCACCCAACTACGCGGAGATAGTTTGGTACGGCAGGTGAACATTCTCGACTACGCGTTTACCTTGTCACTTGTCCGTTCGTTCTGACGGGAACAAAGTTTCATCCATTTACACGGAGATGGCATCGGAAGTCGGGGTGAACGACCTCGACCACGTGTTTATGCTGTCACTTATCCGTTCCGTTCTGAACGAAGCCAAAACACCTACGGCGCGACGCTGAAGCGTTGCAACGTTGCCGGCAAACGATCACGCAGCATTTGCTGTCGTTGCTCAACCGATTTGACGACGGCCTGGTACCTGCTTTCATCTTTAAACTTCTGGAAGCAGGGATAGTCAACCAGCACCGGGTACCAGAGCAGCCCGGGACTTTCCTTTACTGTTTCGAGGACGTCCAGCGCCTGCTCATCCTGCCCCAGTATCGAGTGCCCGCAAGCCTCGTACAGGTTTGGCCACCAAGCCTTTTGCGAGCCGGTCACAATCAGGCGACTCATGATGCCGTTAACAAACTTGGCAGACACATGTGCGGCATCAATCTGACCGTTTGCATTCAGCGCATCGGCGTAGGTCATCAACGTCTCAATACCGTTAGCACGTCTGCTATCGACAAACACTCGCTCGGGCAGGCCCTGTCGTTCCAGCATGTCGATTGCCCGCTCGTAGTTACCCAGAGCGAGGTGCGCCCGCGCCAGTCCGTACCAAACCTGAACCTGGTTGGGATTTTCAAGGACCAGGTCCTCGCCAACGTCAATCATCTCCTCGTATCGCCGTAGCCAGAAGAGATTGATAAACGACATGTCCGGGTCGAAATACCGGGCGCCTTCCTCATCGCCGATCCGCGCGTAGAGTTCCGCCAACATCCAGAGCGCGTCCGGATAGTCAGGATCTGCAGCCCGTGAGCGCATCGCCCAGGCAATACCGACGTCCAGGTTTCCAACAAGCTCGTGAATTCGCGCCACTTCCAGATAGGCAACCGCCCTCTTCGGCGATTTGCTAAAGCGCTCCTGAATGGCGGCCGCAATTTCAAGCGCTTTGTCTCTTTGTGCAGAGACACCGTAAAAGTTTCCGAGATCCGCGTAACGCAACAGCGACTCCGGATCCTGCTGGAGCGCTCGCAAAAAGTAACCTTCGGCTGCATCGGTGTTGGGTTGATGCCATAACCATTTTCCGTAGTCGACCAAGGCATCGGCGTTGAACGGATCGAG
>JABDKF010000306.1 GCA_013003155.1 Woeseia sp.
ATTCGGAACTGGTCGACCGGCATATGGCGGCCGAACCAATGGTCCCGGAAACGCTCAGCACCTATCAGAAAATGTTTAACCTGAGCCGCGAGGAGTTGAACGACATCGTCGCTGTTCTCGCGCAAACGGAACTGGAAGCGGTTGGCTCAATGGGTGACGACACGCCCATGTCAGTGCTGTCGCGCAAGGTGCGCTCGGTGTTTGATCATTTCCGGCAGCAGTTCGCGCAGGTGACGAACCCACCTATTGATTCGCTGCGCGAACGCATTGTGATGTCGCTGCAGACCAACATCGGGCGCGAAGGCTCGGTGTTCGACATTGGTCCGGAGAATGCCCAACAGGTCATCATGAACTCGCCCGTGTTGTCGCAGCGCAAGCTGCGCCAGCTGCTAGGTCCCGCCATGTTCGCCGACAGCCAGGCATTTATTGACCTGAACGCGCCGGACACCGAGAGTCTGCCCGATGCGCTGGAGCGCATCAGTAATGAAGCAGAGCAGGCGGCGCTCGATGACAAGCTCATCATCATGCTCAGTGATCGCTACCTGAAGCCCGGACTGCTGCCGGTGCACGCATTGCTCGCGACAGGCGCCGTGCATCATCGGCTGATTGCGAAAGGTTTGCGGTGTCGCGTCAACATCATTGTCGAAACCGGCGTTGCGCGTGATCCGCATCACTTCGCGTGCCTGATCGGTTGCGG
Source organism: Woeseia sp. (assembly GCA_013003155.1). Lineage (GTDB taxonomy): Bacteria > Pseudomonadota > Gammaproteobacteria > Steroidobacterales > Woeseiaceae > Woeseia. Next base: position 698 of record JABDKF010000306.1, read on the forward strand.
TGCGACGGCCGTATATCCCTACCTTGTTTATCAAAGCCTGCACGACCTGGCTCAGCGGGGGAACGTCGATCGACAGCAACAGCTGGGCCGCAGTTTCAGGCGCGGCATTCGTAAGGGGTTGTTCAAGATCATGTCGAAGATGGGTATCGCTTCCATCTCGAGTTACCGCGGCGCGCAGTTATTTGAAATTATCGGTTTGCATGACGAGGTTGTAGAGCGTTGCTTCCGCGGCACCGTGAGTCGCATCCAGGGCGCAAACTTCGAGGACCTGCATGACGATCAGCGCCTGCTGGCGCGCGCCGCCTGGGAACCGCGCACGCCGCTTAATCAGGGCGGCTTGCTGAAGTTCATACACAATGGTGAATACCATTGCTACAACCCGGATGTTGTCGCCACACTGCAGGCCGCCGTCCGTTCCGGCGACTATAACCGTTATCGCGATTACGCGGAGCTCGTTGACGAGCGCCCGGTTGCTACGTTGCGCGACCTGCTTGAGCCACAAGCTATCGGACCGCCGGTGGCGATTGACGATGTTGAGCCTGCCGAGAATATCCTGCGCCGCTTCGACAGCGCGGGCATGTCACTTGGCGCGCTGTCGCCGGAAGCGCACGAAGCATTAGCCATCGCAATGAACCGGCTGGGCGCGCGTTCCAACTCCGGTGAAGGCGGTGAAGACCCGGCACGCTTTGCCACCGAACGCGTGTCCAAGATCAAGCAGGTTGCCTCGGGTCGCTTCGGCGTTACGGCCGAGTACCTCGTCAACGCCGAAGTCATCCAGATCAAAATCGCCCAGGGTGCCAAGCCCGGCGAGGGCGGTCAGCTGCCGGGCCACAAGGTCGATGCAACGATTGCGCGCCTGCGCTATGCGAAGCCGGGCGTTGGACTTATTTCGCCGCCGCCGCATCACGACATCTATTCCATTGAAGACCTCGCTCAACTCATCTTCGATCTGAAGCAGGTCAATCCGCAGGCACTGGTCTCGGTCAAGCTGGTTGCCGAGCCCGGCGTCGGTACGATCGCCGCGGGCGTCGTCAAGGCATACGCTGACCTGATCACGATTTCCGGTTACGACGGCGGCACCGGCGCGAGCCCGCTGAGCTCGGTGAAGTATGCGGGCAGCCCGTGGGAGCTCGGCTTATCGGAAGCGCAGCAGGTACTGCGCGCCAACGGTTTGCGGCATCGCGTGCGCCTGCAGACCGACGGCGGCCTGAAAACCGGCCTGGACATTATTAAAGCCGCAATGCTCGGTGCGGAGAGTTTCGGCTTTGGCACCGCGCCGATGGTCGCACTCGGTTGCAAGTATCTGCGTATCTGCCACCTGAACAACTGCGCCACGGGCGTCGCGACACAAAACAAGGTGCTGCGCAGCGAACACTTCATCGGTTTACCGGAGATGGTGGTTAATTTTTTCCGCTTTGTCGCCGAAGATGTCAGGCAACGGCTGGCGGAGTTGGGTGCGCGCAGTCTCGACGAAATTATCGGCCGTTCTGATCAGCTCAAGCAGCTGCCCGGCGACACGCCGCGCCAGCAACAGCTCGACCTGAGCCGTATCCTGTCCACGGCAGGCGTTGTCCCTGAAGCACCGCGTTTTTGCAACGAGGCACGTAACGAGCCTTTCGATCGTGGTCACCTCGCCGAGCTGATGATGCGAGAGACGTTGCCGGCGATCGAGGCCAAAAGCGGCGGCGAGTTTGAGTTCTTTGTGCACAACTACAATCGCACGATCGGCGCGCGCATCTCAGGCGAGATCGCGCGGCGCTATGGCAATCACGGCATGCAGGATGCACCGCTGGAGATCGCACTCACAGGTACGGCCGGCCAAAGCCTGGCGGCATGGAATGTCGACGGCCTGCACTTGACGTTGACCGGCGATGCGAACGACTACGTGGGCAAAGGCATGACCGGTGGTCGCGTCATCATTCGACCGCCCGCCGATTCCAGCTTCGTGGCGCGTGAGACCAGCATCATTGGCAACACCTGTTTATACGGAGCGACCGGCGGCGAGCTGTACGCAGCCGGCCTGGCCGGAGAGCGTTTCGCGGTTCGCAACTCTGGTGCGACTGCGGTAGTCGAGGGCACCGGGGATCATTGCTGCGAATACATGACGGGCGGCGTAGTGGCCGTGCTCGGGCGCACCGGTGTTAACTTCGGCGCAGGACTTACCGGCGGTTTCGCCTACGTGCTCGATCTTAATCGCGATTTTGTGGACCGTTATAATCACGAGCTCATTGATATTCATCGCGTAACGCCGGAAAGCATGGAGGCGCACTTGCAGCACTTGCGCGCCCTGATTCTGGCCCATGTCGAGTACACCAACAGCGCCTGGGCAACGGAACTGCTAGATGACTTTCGCAGCTACCTGCCAAAGTTCTGGTTAATCAAACCCAAGGCTGCGGAACTCGGCTCGTTAATTGAGTCGCTGCGGCGCGCGGCTTAGGGTAAACAATATGGCAAAACATCCACTGCAATTTCTCGAAGTGCCGCGTCGCGATCCGGAGAAGTATCC
>JABDKF010000349.1 GCA_013003155.1 Woeseia sp.
ACGCTTCCTTGATAATGTGCAGGTCGCGTTGGGGGAACGGGATCGAGATACCGTCCTTGTCGAAGCGTTTCTTGATGGCTTCTGTCAGGTCCCAGCGCGTCGCCCAGTAGTCGGGCGTATTCACCCATGGCCGCACATTGAAATTCACGCTGCTGTCGGCGAGCTCATTCACCGCGATTACGCAGGCAGGTTCTTGCAGAACGCGTTCGTCCGCGTCAATAATTTCCTTGATAGTCGCACGCACTTTGTCGAGATCGTCTTCATAGCCCACGCCAACGACCATATCGATACGCCGTGTACTGTTTGCCGAGTAATTCGTGATCGTGCCTTTCAGGATATTGCCGTTAGGAATGATGACGGCCTTGTTGTCGCCGGTCTTTAACGTCGTTGTCAATATTTGCACACTGACAACGCTGCCTGATACGCCGCTCGCCTCGATAAAGTCGCCCACTTTGTAATGGCGAAACAGAACGATCAGCACGCCCGCGGCAAAGTTGGATAGTGAACCCTGCAATGCCAGTCCTATAGCCAGGCCGGCCGCGCCTATCACGGCGATGAACGACGTCGTCTTGACGCCTATTTCAGTGATTGCCGCGATAATAACGAATACCATCAGTGCCCAATACGCCAGGTTGCAGACAAAGGATTCGAGTATTTGGTCGACTTGTTGCTTCTGCATGATCTTGCGCAAGCCGCGCGTCAAAACCCTGGCAATAAGACGGCCGACAAAAAAGATAAACAGCGCGGTGATGATGTTTATGCCCAATTCGACACCGGAAGTCTGTATTTTTGAGTACAGGCTCGCCCAGTCAAAATCAAACGCGGGGATATTCAAATCATTCATTGCCAGTTCCTTTCCAGATCGAGGCTCATCGGAGACGCGCCATTGTACGGGCTGTGTTCACGATCGCCAGTAACAGGCTGTAACGACGTCAGCGGAGCGCGAGCCACCAGGCGCCAATGAGCAAGGCGGGCGCCGCGATACCGCACAGCATTTGCAGGCGACCGTCTCGGAAAACCCGCGAGAGATGCGTCAGCACGATGCCGGAGCCGAAGCCGCAGACAAATCCGGCCAGGTGCGCGCCGATATCCGTGGATTCATCGCCGGTGCCGGTATAGGCGAGCAATGCGATGCCACCAATGATCGGCCCCAGCCGGTATGGCCAGCGGTCCTGCGCCATCAGGCGCCCGCGCCAGACAAATCCTGCGACCAGGCCGAGTGCAGCAAAAACTGCCGTAGAGGCGCCGATCGAGCGGTGGCTCGCGACTAGCAGCCAGGTGTTGAGACCGTTGGCGAGGCCGGCAGCGATGACAACGGTCAGCCAGGTAACGCCGGAGCCAATAACGCGTGCGGCAAGAAAGCCGAAGAAGGCGCCGAAGCCCATATTGCCGAGCAGGTGACCGATATCCTTGTGCAGCGTGAGCGCGGTGAATACGCGCCACCACTGTCCGTCGCGAATCATCGCGCCATCGACGCGGCCGGCTGTCAGCCAGTCGCTGTCAAACGCTTGTTCACCTGCGAGCCACGCCGTTGCAATCAGTACGAGGAGGTAGGCAATGACACCCGGCCAGGGGTCGTATTGCGCCGGTAGCATCGCCACACCGGGCCTGGCTGGCGGCCTGTTTTCCTGTTCGTAGAGGTAGAGCTCGTGGCGGGCGCGGTGCAGGTCTGCCTCCGTCACGATCAGAATAAAGCGCCCGCCGTCGGTCAACAATTGATGGGGAATCTCGAGCGAAGTCAGCACCAGCATGCGATCGGCACACGCACGCTGCCGGTCACTCTCGAAAAGTACGGCCCAGCCGTGCGGAGTCACGCGAACGGGCCGCTTGCATCTTTGGAGCACGCGCTGCAAGCAGCCAGCAGAACGCCACAGTCGTCATTAATGCGCAGGCTTGCCAGGTCGTCAGCGCGCGTCTTGCCACGGTTAAGGATGGCAATGGCCTTGCCTGCGGCGTGCGCCTGCCGGACGAAGCGGAAGCCGGAAAACACCATTAGCGAAGAACCAACGACTAGCAACGCGTCGCTTTCGGCAACGAGTGTTTGCGATTGCAAGACGCGTTCCGGTGGCACCGTTTCGCCGAAGAAAACGACGTCGGGCTTCAATATGCCGCCGCAGCTTACGCAGTCAGGCACCTTGAACGCGTCCGTCGCTTGCGGGCCGAGCTCGACGTCGCCATCCGGGCGCGCATCACCGCTTACGGAAACCCAGTCGGGGTTGGCATCTCGCAGTCGGTCCTGCAAATTGCTGCGTCGAGAAATTTCCTCACAGGACAAACAGCGCACACGATCGAGTATGCCGTGTAGGTCGATGACACCACGACTGCCCGCACGCCGGTGCAGGTTGTCGACGTTTTGCGTTATGAGCCCATTGATCCGGCCGGCCTCATCGAGCCTGGCCAACGCTGTATGGGTGAGGTTAGGCACCGCTTTGTTAAAACGCTGCCAGCCAGAGAAACTACGGGCCCAGTAGCGCTGGCGTGTCGCCGTGGAATTGAGAAAATCAGCGTATTGCACCGGCCTGGCATGCTTCCACTCCCCATCATCATCACGGTACTCGGGAATGCCTGACGCGGTGCTGCACCCGGCGCCCGTCAGCACGGCAATGCGCGCGTGGCGATCGAGAAATTCCTGCAGCTGCTCGCTGTGACGTTGTTGCATGGGCCCCTCAGGTTCAG
>JABDKF010000006.1 GCA_013003155.1 Woeseia sp.
TAACGGCCGGCAAGGCGGTGGCCGATAGCGCGCCTGCGACGGCGATGAGTATCGGCAGATGGATCAGATATATCCAGTAAGACGCGTCGCTTATGTATTGCCCGAGCGGCGAGGGGCGATGGTCAAAACGTGCCTGGAAGATGCCTAGCAATCCGATGGTCATAAATGCAGCGAGAACGCTGTTACTTATTCCCGCCACGACGCCAGTGAACAGCTGCATTTGTTCTGGCGCAAACAACCGCTCTCGCGTCGACCACACGGCTGCCGGCAGCACGACAATGGCGCCGGCGATTGGCCGCCAGGCGCTATGCCGAAACCGTGGAAGGAGGTCGCGCTGTAAATAGAGGAGCCACCCGAAAACAAAAAAGCCGAACAACGTTAACTGCATCGGCAGGGTCGTCGCATCGCCATCGTGCAGGATGTAAGCGGGTATCATCGTGCAAGCGACAACCAGCGTGAGTAGTGGCGATCTCCAGCGGCTGGCAATGAGGAGGCGCGTCGCAGTGTGCACGCGGCTCATCGTATCGTTAAAAAACCGCCGCATTCCCCACTCAAGGCCGACTGCCAGCGCTGTATAGAGCAGTAACGAAACCAGGAACCACAGGTGATAGGCCTTGCTCCAGCGGATCCAGTGCCCCCGCAGCAGCAGGTCAGAACCGGCCTGCAGTGATCCGGAGGCAGAGACTTCGGTGGCGAAAACGTAGGCGCCGCGTGTCAGCGGCGACAGCAGCAGGTAGGCCACAACGAGCGGTAGGAAAATAGTCCGAAAGCGGCTTCGGGCAAGGCTGCTCAGGCCTTTTCGCCTGAGCATCAACGCCGCCGTAAAGCCGGCCGTCACAAAGAACACCGGCATCGCGAAGCTGTACAGGAAAATTGCGACGATGTCGAAGCCCGGATGGGTTGCAGGGTCTTTGAAACGACGCGGCACGGTGAGGTAAGGCAGCAGCGCGTGTCCAAACATGACGACCGACATCATGGCCGCACGCAGGCCATCGACGGCGTAATAGCGCACGTCTTCTGCCCCTCTTGATGGTGTGTGGCGCCCGCCATGAATTGAAGTGCGTTCCGTCATATCCCCAGGCCAAATCTGCGTCAGATCGCGGTTTCATACTACTACGAGCCACGCGCCAGTCGATTAGCTGCCTCACACCTAATTATTTGTAAATAGATCCTTTTGGCAAGCTGCCACAAATCGCTTCGGGTTGCGCGTCCCGTGCGGAAATGTAGGATACATTTATTACACTGGTCATTTGATATAAACGTATGCGTTTCAGGTGGCACGACATTTCAGATTTAACGAATGACTTCACGGCCAGCTGGCGTGACTTGAGCCTTGCCGCATCGACACCAAATATCTACTTGATGCCCGAATTTGTACTGCCGGCAATTCGTCATCTTGACCTTCCGCGCGACCCAAAGTTTGCCGTTGTTTGGAACACGAATGAAACCAAGATGCTGGCGCTTTGTTTTGTTGGCGCCCCATCACCGAATCTCCGTTTTCCGTATTCCCATCTCAGAGCCGTTAAGACAAAACATAGTTATCAGACTGGAATACTTGTGCGCAATGGGTCGGAGCGCGAAGCATTGGACAATCTGCTATATAATTTGCTACGCAAACCCTGGCAAGCACTGGCATTCGCGGAGCTTCGAGAAGATTCGCTCCTCCATCAACAGCTTCAGGACGCAGCACTTCGCCGGGGGCTAAAATGGTACGTAGAACACCGCTACCTGCGAGCTTCTGTTGAAATTGGCGAGGGCGTGCATTGGACAAAGTATGTGTCTCGCTCCCGACTAGCTTCATTGCGCAAGGCCCGTGCGCGTCTTGAAAAATTAGGGTGTGTACAGAGTCGAATTTTGTTTGACAACGAAGTAACGGATTCGACTCTCAAATCCTTTCTGCGCGTTGAGTCGTTGGGATGGAAAGCCAATTCGTCGCTACGCGCAACAGGGGAAGAGCATGCTTTTTTCATAGAGCTCATAGAAGCCTGCCGCTCGAGCGGAACGCTTTTTTTCTGCGAGTTACTGCTAGACGGAAAGGTAATCGCGTCGACGTCTAATTTTCACGTCAATGGTTTGGGCTTCGCTTTTAAAGTCGGTATGGACCCGAAATATGCGAAATACTCTCCCGGGTATCTGGTTGAAATCGGATTTCTCGAAGCTATTGATAGCGGTGCCGTGCCTTTTCGAGAAATTGAAAGCGGAGCCCAACCGGGTTCGTACATTGAAAAGCTTTGGCCAGGGCGAGCAATAATGGTGAGTGGTTACTTCGTTTCCGGCGGGTTGCCGAGCGCCTACTCTGCACTGCCGAGAGTCTATTCCATGCTGAAACGGTGGGCTAAGCGTTTTCGCGCTTACTGGATGCGCGGCTAAACCACGACCAGATTGATTCTACCCTGGCCCGGACAGAGTCCGAACGGCCTATTGTCCAGCTTCCATCGGCAAGATTGAGTGCATGTCTTGCTGAATCCGTACCGGATGGCAATCGATCAGCGAGCCCAGAGAGCCACAAATCGCGCTGCATATGGCGAACTCGGACAGACCCGAACGCGCGAATTCTGCGCAATATTTCGTCAGAGGACAATGTATCGGGATGCTCAATTGTGCAGAGACGTTCGATCGACTGCACGCGGTTATATTTGTGGAGCTGTGTTTGAGGTATTCCCTCGAAGTTATTTTCCATGGCGTCAAGAATATCAGGCAGGCATTTGATCGCGCGTTGAGTCTTGCGGAATTCGACGTCGAAGACACTGTCTCTCGGCTCAATTGGAACCGAATGGGTCGCTAGTACATTTCCACAATCGAGCCCATCATTTACTCGATGTATGGTAAATCCACTGCTTATTTCGTTGTTATAGACCGACCACGCGGTTGCACGCAGACCTCGATAATCCGGAGTTGTACCATTGTGATAATTGATGGCCTGTTTGAAACGATCCAGAAACTTCTCGGTAAACTTGCGTTTCCAGAATATGCTCACCAATATATCGGGCTTCAGGCGATCAAGTGTAGTTTCGAGGCGAATTTCATTCTCTGACGTGAATAATTCGAAACCGAACCGCTGCGCCAATTGTTGTGGGTCAACAGGCGCTGGGATTTGATGGTGCCGACTTGGGTTCTTGCACCAGTCGAGAATACGAGAGCTGCAGTGGCGTAATATTCGTTTCGCGTGCATCGTGCTGTTGGGCAAGCACATTCCGACAAGCTGCAATTGATCTCTTTTTTCTAGGAGCGGCAACAGTTCGCCGATAATCAGTTGGGGAACCCAATGGTTCCAGTCCGCGAACACAACCAAGCGCTGAGCATTTACATTAGTCGCAGTTTCATGATCAACTGTCATTGTCCCGCATGAATCCAGTCTGAAATCATTTCAATCTTCTCACGACGATAATTTATAGACAATGATAAGAAGAATTGCGCGTTCTGTGCGCTATGCATCTCAAAGCGGATTGGTAAGACACAGGATTCTCGGTCTACTTAACGTATGCGGATTGCACATTCAACCCTATTACCTGATACGCGAGGGCACGGCGGCCGTGACGTTGAAGCAGAATGAGCATTTCGATGAACTGGCCATCGTTGTAGCGACACCCGAAGATATTCCGCGGATTGCAGCCTGCCAGGACTGGGTAACAGAGGAGTTGTTGCAGGGTCGATTTGAAAAAGGACATCTTTGCATGATGGTTGTTCGTGGCGAAGAACTTGTTGGCCATACGTGGGTCGACTTCGAAGAAGTTCACGAGGCTTACTGTGACTATGAATTGCAGTCTGACGAGGCCTACCTGTTTGACGCGTTTATTAAACGTGAATACCGGGGTTTTGGATTGGCGCCTTATGTGCGCAAGGAGTGCTACGAGTATCTGGCCCGCATCGGCCGGCGACAGTATTACAGTATTTCCGATTACTTCAATACCCCTGCTATTCGCTTCAAGAAGAAGCTGCATGCCGAAATTTTTCGCCTTTACCTTTATGTCAAGATTGGCCGTTACACGTTGGGCAACTGGGTCTTAAAAGATTATCAACCATAAGTCGATTGGTGTTCGCCAGTGACACGCTTGGCGAGCCTGCTTTGTTTTGGGTTTCCACCTGCTTACCTGTGAGAAACGGCCGCCCGCCGCGTCTGCGAACAGCATAGGGTCAGTCGTCTATTTCTGTTTGTGAAAACATATCCAAGGCGTCCGATCGCCAGTCCCGCAAGCTATGTCGCTGTACCCGGTGATTTACACGCTGACAGTTGACAACAATGGCGTGCCGTGGTGATTGAGCGCCGATCGTAAGCAATGCCGGGACCCATTAACTGTGCCGCATGCAACGTGCGAGCTGGGCGGGATAACGTCTTTAGTCATTTTTAACTCAAATAAATCATTGGTTTATGCCAAATAAAAGCCCCAATTAACACTGGGATTATGTTACCAGCTGTGCAATAACTTTCTGCCATGGGTTATTTTACTTAGCATAGAAAAATAACTAAGAGCGTTGGGGAAAGTCTGTCTTGGTCCACGACCCGGAAAATTTGCACAGGAGGAAATTCCTGCGCGACAGCATAGCGTCTGCGACGGCCTTGTCCGCGTCCGGATTCGGCCTCGGACTTTTGCAAAGTCGCCTGGCAATTGCCCAGTCGGCGGAACAGAATTACAAGGCCCTCGTGTTCCTGTTTTTAAATGGCGGAAATGACGCCAACAACATGATCGCGCCGACAGGTGGCGCGTTGCGCACGCGCTATGAAACGGGCAGGGGATCTATTGCGCTACCGGCGCAGGAATTGCACCCTATCTCTGTCGCGGAGCCCGTGCAGCTTTCTGATGGTAATGTCCAAAGCGACTTCGGCTTTCACCCGAGCTGCGAGCAGCTGGCACAGCTGTTTGATGCCGGTCACCTAAACGTCGTGTGCAATTCCGGCAACTTGATTACCCCGGTCGATCGGCAGGCTTACATCGACGGTACCGTCGCCCTTCCACCCTATCTGTATTCGCATGCTGATCAGCAACGCCAACTGCAAAGTGAACCCAGCAATCCCTTTCGATACGGTTGGGGTGGCCGCATGGCTGAACTCCTCGCCGGGTACAACACTGACCCCATGGTCTCTTCGCTGATTACGCTGTCGGGTCTTAATGCTTTCCAGGTTTCGCGCGACGGACTTCTCAGCCCCTACGGATTGAGCAACGACGGCGCGCTAGCATTGCAGGGCTTTTCCCAGCTACGAAGCACGATGGTGGAAGCCGCAATGTCAGCCGCGAGTGCCGGCGACGAGTTACTGGGTCAAAAATATGCTGACGTGTTTCGATCGGCGAGAACCGCGGAGGTTATTGTGCGCGCAGCCTTTGATGAGGCTGCAGCCAATGGAATTGACTATGACGCAATCTTCCAGGCGGCGGGAGGCACGAATTCCCGCACACAGAGGCGGCTGAAAACGGTCGCGAAAATGATCGCCGGGAAAAGTTCTATGACAAATCAGCGCCCGGTTTTTTTCGTTTCGATGGAAGGATTTGATACGCATCAGAGCCTCCTGGCGCCGCACGCGGCTTTACTCTCGGACCTGGATGCTTCAATTAAGGGATTTCACGATTCATTGGTCGAGCAAGGCGATTTCGATTCCGTTGTCACCATGGTTGGTTCCGAATTTGGCCGGACTTTTACGCCCAATGGAAACAGTTCGACAGCAGGCTCTGATCACGGTTGGGGAGGGCACACAGTTTTCATGGGTGGCGCGGTGAACGGCAGCCGCCTGCTTGGCACGCACCCGGATTTTCGGTTGAACGAGGGACTCGATACCGGGCGCGGGAGGTGGATTCCAACGACGTCAAATTCTCAATGCGCTGCGCAACTGGCGCGGTGGATGGATGTCCCCGAGGCCGAGCTGCAAGCGATATTTCCCTCAACGGTAAATTTCACCGGTGCCCCCGCCCCGGAAATATTCGCGTGATGCTGCTGTGAATCGCATCGGCTCATTGTCTTTAATACTGCTGCCGTTGTTGGTTAGTTGCGGTGGCGGTGGCGACAACAGCGCGGACAAATCCGGCGGCGACGGCGACGGCAACGGCGCTGGTAATGGTGATCCCGCGGCAGTTGTCAGCATTGCCGAAGTTGGGGGCGAAACAACGGCTGTCGAAAAGTCCGGCCAGTTCGCGAAGTTTCAGATTATTCGTAGCGGTGGTGGCGGATCTGTTTCCGTGGTATTCGCCTTGTCTGGAAATCCCGACGCTGCCAAAGGCTCAGTGTCTGAAGGCGATATCGAGCTCCACTACAGCGACGGTGGTCGCGTGCAGGGTAACGCACTGACGCTCACGGAGAACCAGAACAGCCGGGTGATCGAGGTCAGGCCCGTCCTCGATACATTAAACGAGGTTCCCGAGGTTGCGACTTTTACGCTCGAAGCTGGCACGGGCTACACGCTGGGTACGTCGACAAGCATCGGGGTTTCGGTTATCGACGCGGCGAATAAATACGAAAACAGGAAAGTCTTCCTTGGTACTTTTTTCCCGCAAGACGGCGTGGCGACCAGCGCGACAGGGTCGGCGAGCTTCGTCATGCAGGGAGATAATGATGCCGGGCAGATGAACTATACGTTCTCTAATCTGACCAGTGTGCAGGTAGATCAGCACATCCACCTGACCGATGGACCGATTCTGAAAGACATCGAAGTGTCGGGTCCGGTCTCCAATTTTCCATGGGACCTCTCGCTGGAAAATGGTGCCCCGTTTCAGACTGAGCAAGAACTGCTGGATGCGATATTTGACGGGAGGGTCTACGTCAATATCCACACGGCGAATTACCCGGCCGGCGAAATCAAGGCAGTGTTCGCCTATGATTCCGCGGTTTCGCCGCCGACAACATCAGTGCTGACGCCTGAGGAAGTGGACCTCGATATCGTCCGCTTCCTGAACCAGGCAACGTTCGGTGCAAATCCTGCCAGCTATGCCGCGATTCGAGGTCAGATTACCGCAGACGGCTCGAATCGGATGCAGGTCTATGCAGATTGGATCGATTCGCAAATACAACAACCGGCGACCGAAATGCTGCCATTTGTCGAAGCACAGCAGGAAATTTTTCGTGACGCCACGGGTGAAGCGGAAGCCGGCCATTTCATCAGGAAAGACGCGTTCTGGACCGTGGCTACATTTGCCAGGGACCAGCTGCGGCAGCGCATTGCCTATGCGTTGAGCCAGATATTGGTGGTGAGCGAACAAAATTTTGAAGTGCGGTATGCGTATCGAGGGACGGCCGATTATTACGACACGCTGGCCCGTCACACATCATTGACTTACCGGGAATTGCTTGAAGAGGTTAGCCGGCATTCCGTAATGGGCACGTACTTGAGCCACCTTCGAAATGAGAAAGAAGATACGGAAGCCGGATATTACCCGGATGAGAATTTCGCCCGGGAAATAATGCAACTATTCAGTTTTGGACTGTTTGCCAGGAATTCAAACGGAACGATCAAGCTTGGGCCGGATAATTTGCCCATACAGACCTACGACAACGACGTCATCAGGGAAATGGCTCAGGTATTCACAGGCCTTGCGTTCAGCAAGACGGTGAGCGACGGGCAAATGGTCGATAACCCGCACTTCTGGCTTGATAATAATATTTTCAATGGCTACCAATACCGGTGGACAGAGCCGCTGAAGTTTTTTGAAGATCGGCACGATACGTCAGAAAAGCTTCTCTTTACCGACAACGGGGCCCAATTGGTGGTCCCGGCCGGAACGCCGGCGGATGAAGAACTCGACATCGTCCTTGACGCAATCGTTGCACACAGCGGTACGGCGCCATACGTTGCTCAACGATTGATTCAGCGCCTCGTAACGTCAAATCCGAGCCCGGACTATATCGAACGAGTCGCCCGGGCATTCGGTGAATCAGGCGACATGACTGCCGTTGTAAAAGCGATTTTGCTGGACGAAGAAGCCCGCAATCCAACGTTGATGCGTGATCCCCATTTCGGCAAGTTTAAAGAACCTGTCCTGCAGCTGACCGCCATGCTGCGACTCCATGGGGCCTATTCTTCAGTCGCACTTGGAAATAACGCGCAGGAATTGCCCGGTGTAGGCGCTGCTTTCGGTCTTGCGTACGAACACGCGGCCCAATTTGAAGCGGGTGCAACGTTGCTGCGCCTGGGTATGATGGACATTGGCCAGGAAGCACTCAATGCTCCCTCCGTATTCAATTTTTATTCACCCGACTTCGCGCCCACTGGTGCGCTGGCAAATAACTCGCTGGTGGCTCCCGAGTTACAGTTGTTGACTGAGACCCAAGTCTACACAGCATTTAACACCTATCATAAGTTCATTCGGGATGGTGCCGTTCGAAACAACCGATTTATACTACAGAACGGAATAATTGAGCCGGCTCTGCTGCACGTGCGATTGAACGATGCAGAGGTGAGAGCGATCTGGAATAGCGCGCCCGGCGATGAGGCCTCGAAAGCTTTCGCTGTTGCCAATTTTCTGGATTTTTACATGAATGCAGGTCGCCTGGCGTACCTTGGCGATGCATCGACGACCCTCTCACTGGTGACCCAGGCGCTGGCTGCCGCTGATTTTGAGTCGAGTGAGTATTTTGAGCTGGCCGCCTATGGTTCCGTTCTGCTGCCCGACTTCATGGTTCAAAAATAGCTCACGTTAAATCCACAACGGTAACATCGCAATACCTTGCGTGCCGTGCGTCACGTATCGCAAATACGAAGCACACTGGCAAGCATTTGCGGCGTTAAACTATAGCCCTTGCCGGCCAAATTGCAGCTTGCCCGAGAGATAAGTTTGCTGCCGTTCCCGCCATGCTTACTGCGAACAGGGTTTGCCGCCGACGGGAAATCGGTAGAGCCAGCTTGTACCTTTTGGAACAGCTGCACTGGATCTATACCTCAGCAAGCCAGCGTTTTCCCGCGCCAGGCCTGGGTCTGTGACGAATGTCACAACATGTTTTCAATGATTTGAGACCGACGCCTAGCTTTACAGCCTGCGCCTGTATTCCCGGCGATTTTCAAAGTAGTCTACCTGTGTCCACGCCCGGCATTGCTCACATGCTTGCCGATGGCCCGACTGGCAAGAACAGCTGGGCTTCATAAGGCCGGCGCGGAAAACATTTTCTTCAAAATAGGCGGTGGCTGTGGGCAAGCAAGAAACGGAACAGGGGTCGTGATCAGTGCGTTGAACGACAGCCACGGCTATGGACCAACACCGTTTGACGCGGACGACACTCCGTCGAACAGGTGCCCCGGTAGCGTCACAAAATGACGGACGGCCGCCTGTGGGGGAGAACGACTCAGTACAGCAGCAAGCAGCGATCTGGAAAAGAATGCCAGGAATTCCAACGTAATCGAGTATTGCCGCCCACGGGCACCGCGGCAAAGGATCGCCCGCTCAGAGAATGAAGCCGATGACTGACAATCAAACTCCGCGAGATGATGACAGGTCGTCAGCTTCGGCTTTGGCGCGCCACACTGCCATTTACGGGGCAGGAACAATACTGTCGGCCGCGAGTGGAATACTGCTGGTTCCGCTATTCACAAAGTCACTTGGCACCGACATCTACGGACTGATGGAGATTCTCAATCAGATTGCCGAGATCGCGATCCTATTTATTTTTCTCGGTACCAACGACGGCTTTGTTCGATTTTTCTTTGACGGTACGGACGCCAGGTGGCAAAAAAACGTAACCTCGACCACTCTCACTTTTATCATGATTTCCAGCTTGTCTTTTGTACTGCTTGGGCTGGGTGTCTTTTTTCTCTTTCCAGACTTTGGACAAAAGTTTGGGATACCAATAACGCTGGCCGTGATTTATGCGATGTGGCTTCCGTTCGATACGTTATTCAGACTTTGTAACCAGTTTTTGGTGGCAAGCCAGCTTCCTGTTCTGTTCGTGGCTACCAATACCGGCAGATTTCTTTTCTTTGTCGGATTGAACATACTGTTTCTTTATGTATTTGAAATGGGATTGACCGGGGTATTTCTTGCAGCCCTCGTCGCCTCAGCGGTCGTTGGGACAGGCTTTCTTGTTTATCTTTGGCGCTGGTGTGGATTTCATATCGATGTAAGGTTGCTCAAGGACATGTTGTCTTTCGGGCTTCCCTATTTGCCGACTGCGGGATTTGCCTATATTTTTCTTAATGCAGACCGTTTCGCGCTTGGCACGTTCGATTCGCTGGATAGCGTGGGTTTGTACTCGCTGGGCGCGAAAATCGGCACCATCGGCATGGTTCTCCTGATGAAGCCGATAACGAGTGTCTGGGGTCCTTTCATTTACAGTGCTTTTTCGCGTCCGGATGGCGGCAAGCGCATCGGGGACGCACTTACCATCTACAGCGCGATCCTGGTCTATTTCGCGCTGGGCATAGCACTTTCCGGTTCGTTTATTATTGAATTCCTGGCTGATCCTGATTTTTTCGGTGCGGTTGAAATTGTGCCGCTCGTCGCGCTGGGCGGCGTTTTCTATGGAATGGCATGCCTCAGCGACGTTGGCGTGAAAGTAGCCAAGAAAACGAAGTACAAGCCGGTCATTTTTGGGCTCACGGCGCTCGCCTCAGTCGCATTGCATCTTACGATCACGCGAGAGTTCGGTTTAATGGGCGCTGCCGTATCGACAACGGCAACGATGCTGATTTTTTTCTTAATTAACCATCTTGTATCGATGCGCTTTTATGTCGTCGAGTTACACTTGCGCGATTTCCTGGCGATGTTCGGGCCAGCGTTCGTGCTTTACTTTTCGTTTTCGGGTTTGATCGAGAATGTAGATAGCCTGCTTTGGGTTGCGGTTATACTATTGCTCGCTGCGGCAGCCTTTCCTGTGCTTTTCGTGTTCTTCAGCCGTTTCGAGTTTGCCAGATTTGCGGGCTTGTTATCGAGCAATGTCGCCAGGTCGCAATGACCCTGAGTAGCTATAGCCCGGTTTCCGGTTGCGGCATTGAGTATAGAGAACGATGCCTGTTGATAGATCCGGCTCCCTCCGCCCGCAAGTTTCGCCGCTATCTTGCCGCCGTAACTGTTGCCGCGCGCGCAGACACCTGCCGGCAAGTTAGAATGCGCGTAACCAAAGTTTACGTTTGATTTTCCGGTCTCGCGCGATAATCTTTGGTTTATCGACTAACGCGGAGAGAGGGATGCGCTGGAAAGGTCGCAGACGCAGCAGCAATGTGGAGGACCGGCGAGGTGCCGGCGGCCGGCGGGGGCTGATCGGCGGTGGCATCGGCACGATTGTGGTGCTGTTATTTGCGGCCTATACCGGCC